>JBKJNV010000627.1:0-12805 GCA_046593435.1 Roseomonas sp. | reverse complement strand
CAGAAGCTTGTGGCCAGCGTGCAGGGCAACAATGCCGCCGGGCTGCGCTTTGTCTCGGGTGCGACGGGGCGGCCCGAGCGTGCGGCCGAGTTCGCCAAGGCGCTGGGTATCCGGCTCGATGCGAGTTATGAGGCGGTGCTGGCCGACCCTGCGGTGAAGGCCGTGGTGCTGGCCACGCCGCACAAGGCGCATGCGGAGCAGGTGATCGCGGCGGCGCGGGCGGGCAAGCATGTCTTCGTCGAGAAGCCCTTCACGATGAGCAAGGCCTCGGCCGAGGCCGCGGTGGAGGCCTGTGACAGGGCTGGCGTCGTGCTGGCGCTTGGGCACAACCGCCGCTTCCTGCCGGCCACGGCGGAGATCAAGGCGCTGGTCGCGGCGGGTGAGCTGGGCACGATCCTGCATGTCGAAGGCCAGATGAGCGGCCCGGGGGCGATCGCCTACAAGGCGGGGATGTGGCGGGCGGACCGCGCCGAGAGCCCGCTGGGTGGGATGGGCGGGATGGGCATCCACATGATCGACATGATGGTGAACCTGGCCGGGCCGATCGCAGCGGTGACGGTGCGCTCGGTGGCGCGGGTGCTGGATAATGGGCTGGATGACACGACGGCGGGGCTGTTCCGCTTCGCCTCGGGGGCGACGGGGTCCTTTGCCACACTTGCCTATGCGCCGCGGTACTGGCGCATCGCGCTGTTCGGGGACCGCGCGCATGTCGAAATGCGTGGGCAGGAGCAGGTGATCTTTACCCCGCGCGAGGGCCAGGGCTGGGTGCGCGACTACCCGGTGACGGATATCGAGCGTGCGGAGCTTGTCGCCTTCGCCGCTGCGGTGGCGGGCGGGCCGGAATATCCGCTGCCAGCGGCCGAGGCGATCCATGGCGCGAGCGTGTTCGAGACGATGGTCTTCGCGGCCGCGGCGGGCGGCGAATACGCGGTGCCCTGAGTTTTACTGGTAATCATTCCAGGGGGAGTGTCATGCTGAGCCCCATGAAAAGACGCGCCCTGATCTGCGCCGGCGCCCTGCCGGCCGCCCTGCCCCTGGCCGCCATGGCCTTCCGCTTTGAGCCCGATCGACCAGCCCCGGCCTGCGCGACGCCCGAGGCCCTGCGCGAGATCCATGGGCGCCACGCGCTCTCGGCGCCGCAGCGCAAGATGATGGAGGAAGGCGCGCTTTGCCCGATCTGCGGCTGCCCGCCGGGGCTGCCCATCCAGCCGAGCAAGCTGCGCGGCTGAATCTTCCGGCTGCGGCGGAACTGTTCTAGGAAGGCGGTGGTTTTCACCGCAGGAGCAACCGTCCGCATGAGCAAGATCAACCGTCACGGCACCAACAAAATTCTGTCGAGCGCCGTCGAGTACCACAACATCGTCTTTCTCGCCGGCCTGACCGCCGACGATCTGAGCCAGGACATCACCGGCCAGACCGCCCAGGTGATCGCCAAGATCGATGCCGCGCTGGAAGGCCATGGCACCGACAAGACGCGCCTGCTGACGGCGCAGATCTGGCTCAAGGACATTCGCGACCGCGACGCGATGAACAAGCTCTGGATTGACTGGCTGCCCGAGGGTGGCGCCCCGGCGCGCGCCTGCGTCCAGGCGAACATGGCCGATCCTCGCCATTTGGTCGAAATCATGATCACGGCGTGCCGCTGAGCGGTTCGACAGACCCATACCGAAACGGATCAGATTTATCCGGACTCGGGTGAGGATCGGGGCGGCACAAACTGTGGTATTTGTGCCGCCACACTGTGGTGTGTATCGCTAAACCTCCGATTGTTAGGAACGACGTCCGCAAGCGCTGCATACGAAGCATGCAAATCCAACAAATCACGTCCCGTTACGCCGGGTAACGCCCTAAGCGGGTTGTCTGTTAATCCCGCGCCGCCTACCCAAAACCCCAGAACGCTTGGCTCACTTTCGGGTGAGGCTGGTCATTTCGAGGGGTTTGCATGCGGTTCTTCCCGATGGCTCTCGCGACGGTATTCGTTTTCAGCGGCTTCGGTGCGATGAAAGCCGACGCGCGAACGCCCGACCGACAGTCTGCGCGACCCGCCGCGCGAAGCATCGCGCCGCAGGCCGTCCGTCCCCGCCTTCCCCCCGCTACAACCCAGACGCGTGCCGCGACCCAGGCCCGGGGTGCGCAGCGTCACGGGGCGCTCGGTCAGGCGCGCTTCATGCAGGTCAGCTACGGCCACCAGGCCGCGGGGCGCCCTGGCACGACGCGGCAGGCGGCAGCGGGCCGCAGTGGCGCCGGGCGCTACGCTGGCGGCGGTGGCGGCGGCATCTCCTGCGTGCCCTACGCCCGTGGGGCGACGGGGATGGCCATTTCCGGCAATGGCCGCGACTGGTGGCACAATGCCACGGGTCTGTATGACCGCTCGCACCGGCCGGAGCCGGGTTCGGTGATGGCGATGCCCGGGACCGGCGCGATGCGCATGGGCCATGTCGCGGTGGTCGAGCGGGTGGTCGGGCCGCGCGAGATCGAGATCCACCACGCCAATTGGGGCGGTCCGGGCATCCCGCGCGGGTCGGTGATGCGCGGCGTCAACGTGGTCGACGTCTCGGCCGGCAATGACTGGTCGGCGGTGCGCATCCAGACCGGGCACAGCGACACCGTCTTCGGCCGCATCTATCCGGTTTATGGCTTCATCCATAACCGCCCCGACCGGACCGGCGGCACCATGCTCGCCGGCAGCGGCCGCCGCCCGGTGGATGTTGCCGAGGGCGGGCGCTCGCTCTCGCTCGGTGACCTTCGCGCCACCGAACTGGCCCAGGGCAGCATTCGCCGCTGAGGCTTGCCGATCATGGCGTGAATGGATGGGGCGCCGGTGCGCCCCATTCGTGTTTTCAGGCCATGACCACGACCGGCTGGTTCCAGGGGTTCGGCAGCACCGGGTTGTCATAGCCGCTGCGCATCATTGTCGCGGTCGAGGTGGCCGCGTCATAGACCCGGCGTTCGACGCTGCCGATATTGCCGCCATAGAGGTGGATCGTGATCGCCGGGGTGCCGGGCCGGGCATTGGCGGTCTTGTGGATGTCATAGGCGGGCGGGCCGAGCGGCATCACGTCGCCAGCCTGCAGACGATCCTGCCGCCCTGCCCGCATTGGGCCGCCGGCCGGGTCGGGGATCATCTCGGTGGAGATCTCGGCGCCTTCCAGCACCCCCACCGCGCCCCATAAGCCATGGTCATGCACCGGCGTTTCCCGCGAATCATGGCCCCAGATGAAGGCGACGAGCGAGAAGCGGTCGAGGGGATCATTGTAGAGCAGCACCTGCCGAAAGCCCGGCGCCGCGGCACGGAACTGGGGCTCAAGCCAGTCAGGCTGGCCCACCAGGGTGCGGAGCAGGTCCATGCCCGCGCGCTGCTGCCGCGCGTGATCCGCCTCTGCCTGCACCAGCAGCGTCATGTCGCGCAGGAAATGCCGCAAGGCCAAGCCCATATCCGCTCTCACCAAGTTGCGGTTACTGTAACGTGTATCCGGTCGGTACAGTACCCGCAGCTTGATGTGTCCGACATTTTTTTGCGTAAAGAATGAACCTTATCCCGCGGTGAGCACAATCCGGCCGACCACCTGGCCGTCGCGCAGCCGGTTGAGCGCGGTGTTCGCTTCTGGCAACGGCATGGTCGTGATGGGGATGCCCGGCAGGGCACCGGTCTCGGCGATGGCGACCAGGGCGCGCAACTCCTTCGGGTTGCCGACATAGCTGCCCTGGATGGTCAGCGCGCGAATCGGCATCAGCGGCAGCGGCACCGCAAGTTCCCCGCCGAACAGCCCCACCATGATCAGCTTGCCGCCCTTGCGCAGCGCGTCGAAGGCGAAGCGCGCCGTCTGGGTGCCGTTGACCAGGTCGATGACGGCGGCCAGCTGCCCGCCGGCGGCGGCGACGATGCGCGCCGTGGTGTCCTCGCCGCTGGCCAGCACGGTATCGGTCGCGCCGGCGCTTCGTGCAGCACTCAATTTTTCCTCGCTGACATCGACCATGATGATGCGCTTGTGGCCGAGCGCCTTGAGCACCGCGACCGCGTTCAGCCCCAGCCCGCCGGCGCCGACGAGCGCGATCGGCTCCTCGGGCGGCAGCGGCAGCACCTTGTTGATCGCCGAATAGACCGTGATGCCGGAGCAGGCATAGGTTGCGGCCAGGGCCGGGTCGAGGCTGCCGACGGGAACCAGGTGGCGTGGCTCGGGGGCGAGGACATGCGTTGCGTAGCCGCCATTCTGGTAGACGCCCAGGCTGCGCGGCTTGAGGCACATATTGTCCTCCTCCGCCACACAGGCCGCGCAATGACCGCAGCCGACCCAGGGGAAGACGATCATGTGGTCGCCGACTTTTACGCCCTTGGCCTCTGGGCCCCATTTGAGGACCTTGCCCACGATCTCATGGCCCATGGCAAGCGGCAGGACCACGCCGCGATCGGTGAGCTTCATCTTGCCGCGGCTGCCCAGGTCGTACTCGCCTTCCCAGATGTGCAGGTCTGAGTGGCAGACGCCGGCATGGGTGACTTCGAGCAGGACCTGCTTGCCCACAGGCTCCGGCGTCGGCCAATCGACCTGCTGGAGCGGCTTTCCGGTTTCGGTGACGGCCCAGGCGCGCATGGCGGGATCCTCTCGATTGTTGGCGCCATGGCAGCGCGGCCACGCGCCGCGGTCAAGCCGGGGGTGCGTCACGGGGACTCCACTGGACGTCGGGCATCGCGCGGGCCACCTCTGGCGCAGCATCAGAGGGAGGCGGCGATGAGCCAGGGTGGTCTCGAAGGCATGTTCGGCCAGTTGATGGGTGGACGCAGCGATGGCGCGGGGCTGGAAAACCTGCTCGGGAAGCTGCGCCAGCAGGGCCTGGGCGAGGAGGTGGACAGCTGGGTCTCCACCGGTCCGAACCGCGCCGTCGCCCCGAAACAGATCCAGGCCGCCTTCGGACAGGATCAGCTTGCGGGGATGGCACAGCAGTTTGGGATGCCGAGCGGTGCGCTGGGCGGCATCCTGGCGCAGGTGCTGCCCGAGCTGGTGAACCGGCTGACCCCGAACGGCCAGGTGCCGCAGCAGCTGCCGGGTGGGATGGGCGGCCTGGGCGGAATTTTGGCGAGCGTGCTCGGCGGGCTGATGGCCAATGGCATGGGCGGGTCCGGCCAGGGTGGCGGCCTGGGCAGCATCCTGGGCGGGCTGCTGGGCGGGCAAGGCGGGGCCGATGATCGCGGGGCCACGGAGCGGGACATGCCGCGCGACAGCGACCCGCAGGAGCGGGCGCCGAATACGGATGGTGGACCGCTGGGCGACCTGATGCGCGGTCTTAACCGCGGCAGATGAACTTTAGCGTCACGTCGTTAACCGTTGATTTCAAAATAAGTCTCAGGGATGCATCGGTGTCCCTGAGGCAATCTCAGAACTCCAGCAGATTGTCGCGGAACTGGGCATGGGCATAGGCCCGCCGCGTCAGGCCGCGCGCCTGGAGGGCGGGGACCAGCCCATCGGCCACCTCGGCCACGATCCGGCGGCTGACATCGTTCATCGAGAACAGGAAGCCGTCGCCGCCGACCTCCTCCATCACCTCGGCCATCTGCCCGGCCACGCTGTCGGGCGTGCCGACCAGATCGACCGAGCCTGAGACACCGCGATAGCTCAGCATCGCCTCGCGCAGGCTTTTCTTGCCCGCGACGCGCTTGAAGTCGTCCAACGATTGCTGGTGCCCATTGGTGCGCAGGTCGAGCGTATCGACGGGCGTATCGAGGTCGTACTTGCCGAAATCGATGTTGGTGATCTTGCCGAAGAAGGCCAGCAGCTGCGGGATCGACGCCTCGGCCCGGACCAGCCGGGCCGCCTTGCGCGCCAGCGCCTCATCCTGCGTGCCACCGAGTACCGGGTTGACCAGGAACAGCACCTTCACGTCGTCGGGCTTGCGGCCCTGGGCGGCGGCGCGGGCCCGGACGTCGTCCCGGTACGCCTTCATCCCCGCCGTGCCCTTGATCATGGCCACGATGGTGTCGGCATTGGCGGAGGCGAATTGCTTGCCGCGCGGGCTGCCGCCGGCTTGGGCGATCACCGGGCGCCCCTGCGGGCAGGGGCCGGAGTTGAGCGGCCCGTGCGTGCGGAACCACTGCCCCTCGAAATCCACCGAATGGACCTTGGTGTGGTCGATCAGCACGCCCGATTGCGTGTTGGCGATGATGGCGCCGGGTTCCCAGCTGTCCCACAGCCCGTTGACCACCTTCATGTACTCATCGGCCATGTCGTAGCGCAGGTCGTGCTCGGGCAGGTGCGGCAGGCCGTAATTGCGCGCGGCGACGTCCGAACTGCCAGTGACCATGTTCCAAC
Organism: Roseomonas sp.; assembly: GCA_046593435.1. Taxonomy (GTDB): domain Bacteria; phylum Pseudomonadota; class Alphaproteobacteria; order Acetobacterales; family Acetobacteraceae; genus Plastoroseomonas. The sequence goes on along the minus strand of JBKJNV010000627.1, from coordinate 6,503 downwards.
CGGCGCGGCCGGAGCTGATCTGGTCCAGCGAGGCCATCATCCGTGCCAGCAGGTAGGGCGGGTGGGTGAAGGTCGCGAAGGTGGGCACGATGCCGATGCGCTTCGTCGCCGCCAGCATCAGCGTGGCCGTGATGGCCGGGTCCTGGCGGGGAACGGCCAGGCCGTGCTTGAGGTAGATTTCGGTCGAACCGCCATAGCTCTCGCCGACATAGGAGCTGTCCTCGATGAGGATGTAGTCGAAGCAGGCGGCTTCCAGCATCCGCGCCATGTCGCAGAACAGGTCGGGCACCATCCAGTCCCGCCCGATCGCGCCGGTGAAGGGCTCCGCCCAGGCCTGCACGGAGGAGCCTTGCAGGAACCAGCCGAGGTGGAAGGGGCGCGCCATGGGGTGTCTCCGCGGAGGTGGAGTGCCAAGCTACGCACACCCCATGGCGCGCCTCAACCGCCGCCGCTCAATCGTTGCGGATGTTGTTCTCGCGCACCACGCGGCGCCAGGTGGCCATTTGGGCACCGAGGAACTGGGTGAAATCGGCCGGCGAGGAGGCGACGATGTCCACCCCCTGCCCGGCCACCAGCCGGTCCCGCACGTTGCCTTCGCCGAGGCTTTCGACCAGGGCGGCATGGAAGCGCGCAAGGATCGGCGCGGGAATGCCCGCCGGGCCGAGCACGCCCCAGAAGGCTTCGGCCGCCACGGTGGCAAAACCTTGTTCGGCGATGGTGGGGAGATCGGGCAAGGCGGGCGAGCGCCGTGCGCCGCTCTGTGCCAGCGGCCGGATCGTGTGCCCCACCTGCCCGCCAAGCCCGACGCGGGAGGCGATGACCAAATCCACCTCACCCGCTGCCGCGGCCGCCGACATCGGGCCGCCGCCGCGATAGGGCACGTGGATGAGGTTCGCGCGCGCCTCGGCGGCGAGCAGTGTCATGGTCAAATGGGCCAGGCTGCCGGCGCCGACGGTGCCATAGGTGAGGCCGTCGCGTCCCGTCCGCGCCGCGGCGATGACCGAGGCGAGGTCGAGCCAGGGCCGCCCATTGGGCGTGCACAGCAGCATGGGCGAGGTGGCGACGAGCATCACGGGCGTGAAGTCGCGCAGGCCATCATAGCCAAGCTGCGGTTGCAGCACGTCGTTCACCGCGTGGCTGTCGAAGATCAGCGCCCAGCTGTTGCCGTCGGGGGCGGCGCGCGCCACCACCCCGGTGCCGAGCGCGCCCGAGGCGCCGGCGCGGTTCTCGACGACGACCGGCACGCCCAGGCGCGCTTGCAGACCCGGCTGCACGAGGCGCGCGATGGTGTCCACGCTGCCGCCGGGCGGGAATGGCGCGACGATGCGGATCACGCCCGATGGCCAGGCCGCCTGCGCGTGCGCGATGGCAGGTGCGGCGAGCCCGGCAGCCAAGGCGGCGCGGCGGGTGATGCGCATCAGTCGGGCCGGATGTTGTTGTCGCGCACCACCTGGCCCCAGGTGGCGATCTGGCGGCTGATGAAGGGGCCGAAGACATCCGCACCCTGGGGGTTGAGGTCGATGCCGAGCCCGATGACGCGGTCCCGCACCTCGGGGATGGCCAGCGCCTCGCGCAGCGCCGCTTCCATGCGCGCGGCGATCGGGGCGGGGATACGCGCGGGGCCGAGGAAGCCCCAGAAGGCACGGGCGTCGATGCCGGGGATGCCGCTTTCGGCCAGGGTCGGGATGTCGGCCATGCTGGGCGAACGGGTGGCACCGGTCTGGGCGAGCGGGAACAGCGCGCCGGAATCGATATGCACGCCGATCGCCGGGCGCGTCGCGATGGGCAAATCCACCTCGCCGGCCACGGCCGCGACGGCCAGCGGGCCGCCGCCGCGATAGGGCACATGGATCAGCTTCACCCCGGCCGCCTTCTCGAACAGCGCCATGGTCAGATGCGCGAGGCTGCCATTGCCGATGGTGCCGAAGGTTACCGCCTCGGGGCGGGCGCGGGCGGCGGCCAGCACATCGGCCACGGAGCGATAAGGGCGGGTGCGGTGCGCGGTCAGCACCATGGGCGCGGTGCCGAACAGCAGCAGCGGCAGCAGGTCACGCTCGGTGTCGAAACCCAGCGTCGGGATCAAGGCGGGGTTCACGGCATGGGTGTCGAAGACCAGGATCCAGGTGTTGCCATCGGGCGCGGCGCGGGCGGCGGCGGCGGTGCCGACCGAGCCGGAGGCGCCGGTGCGGTTCTCGACCACGACGGGCTGGCCCAGGATCTGGCTCAGGCGCGGTTGCAGCAGGCGCGAAAGCGCATCGGTGCTGCCGCCCGGTGGGAAGGGCACGAGGATGCGGATGGGCCCGGTGGGCCAGGCGGCCTGCGCAATGGCGGGGGCAGCGAGGCCCAGGGGCGCGGCAAGCCCGGCTGCGCCGATGGCGAGCAGTTGGCGACGATCGATCATTGTTTTGGCATCTCCCTGGCCCGGCTATCTCGCGGCCAGGACGGCATCCGTCAACAGATTCAGCGCGCCGCGGTGTCAGCGGGTTTGGGGCCCCGCCTCGTTCAGCGCGAGGTTCTGCGCGGCGAGGTCGGCGGTCGGGCTGTCGGGTGCGAGTTCCAGCGCGCGCGACCAATCCGCCCGTGCGCCTTCGGCATTGCCCTGCAACTGGCGGATGATGCCACGTTCGAGGAGCGCCTCGGCATTGTCGGCCTCGATGGCGAAGGCGCGCTCGATATCAGTGGCGGCAAGCGCGATCTGGTCCAGCTGGCGGCGCGTCGCGGCGCGTAAAACCCAGGCCTCGATGCGGGCCGGGTCGATGGTCGTCGCACGTTCCAGGTCGGCGATGGCCAGCGCGTGGCGGCCCTGCGCGGCCTGCGCCACGGCGCGGTCCATCAGCAGCCAGGTATCTTCGGGCGTCAGCGCCAAGCCACGGGTGGCGGCGGCCTGAGCGCGGGCCGGGTTCTCGGACAGCAGCCAGGCCAGGGTGGCCTGGGCGAAGACGGCGGCGCGGGCGGCCGGGCTTGCCGCGCTGCGCACCGCGATCTGTTCGAGCGCTGCCGCGGCACGTTCCGTCTCGCCCAGGCCGATGAGCGCGAGGGCGGCGCAATGCGCGGCACCCTCGCCGCCGCCCTCGCTTTGCCAGCGCTCGGCCTCGGCAAGCGCGGCGTCGGCATCCTCGGACAGGCGCGTGAGGCAGGCTTCATATTCGGCGCTGTCGACCAGGCGCGGCGGCTCGGGCGGGGTGGGCAGGCTGTCATCGGCCGCGCCTGGATAGGGAGGCAGTGCGAACCAGGCACCGCCCGCGCCGGCGAGCAGCAGGACAAGGCCAAGGATCGGCAAAGGAGGCGAGCGGCGCATTTCCCTGTTATCGTATCGGAATTTGGCGCGACGCAACATTGCGCCGGCACCGGAGCAGGGCCATTGGCAGGGCAAGGGCGGCGAGGGGATGGGCGATGCGGCGGCTTCTGGTGCTGGGACTGGGCTATTCCGGGCAGGCCGTGGCGCGCCGTGCGCGGCGAAACGGCTGGGATGTGGCCGGAACGGCGCGCGATCCGGCGCGCCTGCCGCCGCTGCCGGGGATCGAGACGCTGGCCTTCGCCTATGCCGGGGCGGCCATCGCCGCCGCGTCGCACATTTGCGTGACCGCTGCTCCCGCCGAGTCGGGTGACCCGATTCTCGCCGCGCATGGCGATGCGATCGGGCGCGCGCTGGCCGCCGGGACGCTGCGCTGGGTGGGTTATGTCTCAACGACCGGTGTCTATGGCGACCGCGGCGGCGGGTGGGTGGATGAGGCGACCCCGCCCGCGCCGGGCCAGCCGCGCAGCCGGCGCCGGTTGGCGGCGGAGGAGCAGTGGCGGGCCGCCCTGGGCGGCCGCGCCGCACTCGATATCGCGCGCGCGGGCGGGATCTACGGACCGGGCCGGAGCGTGATCGATGAGCTGCGCGAGGGCACGGCGCGGCGGGTGGTGAAGCCGGGCCACGCCTTCTCCCGCATCCATCGCGACGATATCGCGCTCGCGCTTTGCGCCGCGATGGAGCAGGCCCTGCCGCCCGCCGCGCGCATCCTGCATCTGGTCGATGACGAGACGGCCGAGAGTGCCGCGGTGGTCGAGGGTGCCGCCGCCATGCTCGGCGTCGCCCCGCCGCCCGCCCTGCCCTTTGCCGAGGCGAAGGCGCGGATGTCCGAGATGGCGCTGAGCTTCTGGTCCGAGAACCGGCGCGTGGGCAATGCCGCGACCAAGGCGGCGCTCGGCATCAGCTGGCTCTATCCCTCATGGCGCGAGGGCCTGGCCGGCATCCTGCGCGAGGAGCGCGGCGAGCGTCTGGGTGAGCAGTGACAGGTCGGCGGGGCGCGACAGGCGATGGTCGCCGTCTCTGATGAGCGTCAGGCGCAGGTCGGGCGCATCGAGGTGTTCAGCGAGCCGCGTCGCGTGCTGCCAGGGCACGTCGGGGTCCGCCATGCCGTGGAGCAGCCGCACCGGGCAGGCGAGCGCGAGGGGCGTGTCCAGCACCAGGTTGCGCGCGCCATCCTCGATCAGCCGCCGGGTGATCGGCGTGGGCGGGCCATAGGCGGAGGGGATATGCAGCACGCCGTCGCGGATGATGGTGGCGCGCTGGGCCGCGTCGAGCGCGGGCCACATCAGGGCCTGGGTGAAATCCGGTGCGGGCGCGATGCCGATGAGCGCATGCGGCGAAGCCTGCCGTGCCAGCAGCAGCGCGATCCAGGCACCCATGGAGGAGCCGATGAGCACCTGCGGCCCGGTGGTCAGGTGTGCCACCAGGTGCGCCGCATCGGCGGCCCAGTCGGAGATGCAGCCATCCTCGAAGCGGCCGCCCGAGGCGCCGTGGCCGCTGTAGTCGAAGCGCAGGAAGGGCGTGCCATGGATGGCGCAGAAGGCGTCCAGTGCGACCGCCTTGCTGCCCGTCATGTCGGAGCGGAAGCCGCTGAGGAAGACCACCCCGGGACCCCCGCCCGCCCGCCGGCGATACGCGAGCCGCGTGCCCGGCACACGCTCGATCGTGCCGGACTGCTCGCTCATGCGGGGCGGCGCAACGCGAGGTCGTAGAGGCCCGCACCCTCATAGGCCATGAAGATCAGCGGCCATTGCTGGGCAACGGCAAATTCCACCGCGGCGCGATGCACGCCATAGGCGCCGAGGAAGGGATCGGCGTGGGCGAAGTCGTTGAAGACGAGCGTCCCGCCGGGCCGCACCTTCGATGCGGCGGCCGCGGCGTCGCGTTCGACACCGGCATGGCTGTGGTCGGCGTCGATGTAGATCCAGTCAAAATGCGCATCGGGGAATGCCGCGATGCGCTCATGCGACAGGCCCTTGTGCAGCGTCACGCGCGCATCCGCCGCGACATCCGCGGCAAGGCGCGAGAGGTCGAGGTCGATGATGTGCAGCGCGCGCGGTGCGCTGATGGCCAGGATTTCGCGCGCGAAGGCGCCGGTATCGGTGCCGACCTCCAGCACCATGCCCCCCTGCGGCAGCCGCGCGATGAGGTGCTGGCGGGATGCGACGACGCGGCAATCCTCCAGCAATTCGGGGGGGATCGCCGGCGAGGTCTGGCCGCGCACGGCCAGATGCGCGCCGAGCCGCAGCGCATGGCGCAGCGGGGCGGGCAGGCGCTTGCGAAGCCCGAGGGACACGCGGGTGAGCAAAGTAGAAGCCATGCGCTGCCCTAAGCTGCCCCCGGAACCGGCGCAATGGCCAAACCGGGCCGTCAGGCCAGCAGGCGTTGGGTCTCGGCGAGTTCGGCGATCAGGAAGTCCCGGAAAACACTGACGCGCTTCGAATTGCGCATCTCCTCGGGGTAGACGAAGTAGCTTTCGATGCGCGGCGCCTTGAGGTCGCCCAGCACCTCGATCAGGTCCGCAAGCTCGGGGCCCATGTAGTCCGGCAGGGCGGCGAGACCCAACCCACTCCGCACCGCCTGGAGCATGCCGGGTAGCGAGTTCACCTCGATCGAGGCGCGGCGGGGCATGCCTGGCCGGCGCCCGGCCTCGGCGAGCCAGTTCACGCTCTCGATCGGCGGGTGATAGTCGCCGTAGATGATGAGTCGGTGCTGGTCGAGATCCTCGACCCGCTGCGGAATGCCCGCGTGCTTGAGGTAGTCCGCGCTGCCGCAGACCTTCCAGCCGAAGGTCGCGATGTGGCGCTGGATCAGGTCCGGCTGGCGCGGCGGGTGCATGCGGATTGCGACATCGGCTTCGCGCATCGCGAGATCGAGGTCCGCATCGTCGAGCAGCAACGTGACCGTCACGTCCGGGTGCAGGTTGAGGAATTTGCGCAGACGGGGCGCGAGCCAGGTTGCCCCGAAGCCGGTGGTGGTCGTGACCTTGAGGCGCCCGGCCGGGCGGTCCCGGCTTTCGGTAAGCAGGGCTTCGGTCATCGCGAGCTTGGCGAAGACCTCGCGTACGGTGCGGTTCAGCGTCTCGCCCTGCTCGGTCAGGATCAGGCCGCGGGCGTGGCGGTGGAACAGCGGGACGTTGAGCGATTCCTCCAGCGACTGGATCTGGCGGCTGACGGCGGATTGGCTGAGGTTCAGCGATTCGCCGGCA
>JBKJNV010000617.1:0-7158 GCA_046593435.1 Roseomonas sp. | reverse complement strand
GGCGCCCGCTTCGAGGAAGGCGTCGGTCATGCGTGCGGCGGAGTCGAGATCCACCGCGCCCTGGTCGGTGAAGGGCGTGGGCGCGATGACGAAGACGCCCTTGGCGGTGTTGTCGAGCATCATGGCTTCGTCTCCGGCTTGGGTGTGGTGGTGGCCTTGAACAGGGCGCCCATCGCATCGGTCATCCAGCTGGGCTGGGCCATGCGGGTCCAGGCGGCGAGCATGGCCTCGGGCGAGGCGGTCATTTCGGCCATTTGTGCCTGCATGCGTTCGAGCATGGCGGCATGCAGGGGTGCCACGTCTGGCAGGCCCAGGAAGCGGCGGGCTTCCTCGGGGGTGCAATCGACTTCGACGGTCATTTTCACGGCACCGTACTCCCTTCAAGCTTCGCGCCACGCCACGCCACGCCACGCCCGACCCAGACCCGGCCCGCGTTGCGGGCCGCAAGGCCGAACGGCCGTCGCCGCTCATGCGGCGAGCCAAGCGGCCAGAGGCCGCGCGTCACGCCGGAGGCGTGCCTCCGGCACGACGCGCCTGAGGGCACGATAAAGCGACTTTTACCCGAAGCGGCGGCTTCGGGAAGGGATGCTATGAGAGGGCGCATGATGACCCCTGCCCGCATCGCCGTGATCGGCGCCGGCCCAGCCGGGCTGATCGCTGCCGAAACACTCGCCGCCGCCGGGGCGCGCGTGGCGGTGTATGACCACATGGCGTCGCCGGCGCGGAAGTTCCTCCTCGCCGGGCGCGGCGGGCTGAACCTGACCCATGCCGAACCGCTGGAAGCGTTCATCGCCCGCTACCGCGCCGCCGCGCCACGGCTTGGGCCGATCCTGCGCGCCTTTCCGCCCGCAGCACTCGTGGCGTGGTGCGAGGGGCTGGGCCAGCCGGTTTTCACCGGCAGTTCGGGGCGGGTGTTTCCCGCCGCGATGAAGGCATCGCCGCTGCTGCGCGCCTGGCTGGCGCGGCTGGCCTCGCTTGGCGTGGTGCTGCATCCGCGCCAGGGCTTCGGCGGATTTGCACCGGACGGGCAGGTGCTGGTGGGCGGCGTGCCGGTGGTGACCGATGCGGTGATCCTGGCGTTCGGCGGGGCATCATGGCCGCGCCTGGGCAGCGATGGCGGCTGGGTCGCGGCGCTGGGCGAGGCGGTGCGCCCCTTCGTGCCGAGCAATTGCGGGTTTGCGGTCGCGTGGTCGGCGCCGTTTCGTGCGCGTGCGGCGGGGCAGCCGCTGAAGCGTATTGCGCTGTGCCATGCCGGGCAGGTGGTGCGCGGCGAGGCGATGATCACGGAGCGGGGGATCGAGGGTGGGGCGGTCTACGCGCTGTCCGGGCCGCTGCGCGACGCCATTGCGCGCGACGGCCAGGCGGATGTGGCGCTCGACCTGCGGCCGGATCTGACGATGGCGGAATGCGCCGCACGGCTCGCGATGCCGCGCGCTGGGGCCAGCCTGTCGAACCATCTGCGGCGCCGGCTGGGGCTGGCGCCGGTGGCGATTGCGTTGGTGCAGGAGGCGTCGCGCGCGAGCGCGCTGGAGGAGGTGCGCGCGAGCGCGCTGGAGGAGGTGCGCGCGGGCGCGCTGGAGGAGGTGCGCGCAAGCGCGCTGGAGGAGGTGCGCGCAAGCGCGCTGGAAGAAGTACGCCTTGGCGCGGTGGAAGAAATACGCGCAGGCGCGGTTGGTGCAGCCGTGCGCGCCGGTGCGCATGCGGGTGCGGCGGAGGGCCTGGCGGCGCTGGTCAAGGCCTGCCCGCTACGCCTTGCCGCCCCCTTCCCCATCGCGCGCGCGATCTCCTCGGCGGGCGGGCTGTCGTGGGATGCGGTCGATGCGCGGCTGATGCTGCGGGCGCGGCCGGGCGTGTTCTGCGCGGGAGAGATGCTGGATTGGGAAGCGCCCACGGGCGGCTACCTGCTGCAAGCCTGCTTCGCGACCGGTGTCGCCGCCGCGCATGGCGCGCTGGGGTGGCTCGCGGAGCGCGGCGAAGCGTTGTAGCTTCGGGTCCACAAAGCAGCACGGAGGGCGCCCCATGACCCATCTCGCACCCGAGGAGTCCGCCTTGCAGGCTCGCGCCCGCGCGCTCGCCGATGGCCTGGTGCGCCGCCGCGCCGCGGAGATCGACCGCAGCGGGGAATATCCCTGGGATGTGGTCGAGGCGCTGACCGAGCATGGCTTCATGGGCATGACCATTCCGCGCAGCCATGGCGGACAGGGGCGCAGCCTGCTCGACGCCGCCATTGTGGTGGAGGAGATGGCGCGCGCCTGCACCGTCACCGCACGCATCGTGGTGGAGGCGAATATGGGCGCCATCGCGGCGGTGATGGCGTATGGCAGTGAGGCGCAGAAGCGCCTGGCGGCGGGGCTGGTGCTGGCCGGCGACAAGCCCGCCATCTGCATCACCGAGCCCGAAGCAGGGTCGGACGCGATGGCGATGCGCACCACCGCGCGGCGCAGTGGCGATGGCTGGGTGCTGAACGGGACCAAGCACTGGATCACGGGCGGCGGCGTGTCCCGGCTGCACCTGATTTTCGCCCGTGCGGAAGATGCGGATGGCACCCCGCTGGGGATTGGTGGTTTCCTCGCCGTGCGGGGTGCGCCGGGGCTGGAGGTGGTGCGGCGCGAGACGACGATGGGGCTGTGCGGCATGCCCGAGGCGGAGCTGGCTTTTTCGGACCTCGTCATCCCCGATGACATGGTGCTGCGCCCGCCTGGCGGATTTGCGCGGGGTTTCGCCGAGTTGATGGATGCCTACAACACGCAGCGCGTGGGTGCCGGGACGGTGGCGATGGGGATTGCCGCCGGGGCGCTGGACCACGCCTTGGACTGGGTGCGGGAGCGGCAGCAGTTCGGCCGCCCGATCGGGGAATTCCAGGGGCTGCAATGGTTGCTGGCCGATATGCGCACGCAGCTCACGGCATCGCGGCTGATGCTGCATGCCGCGGCGCGTTCGGGTGGGCCGTTTCCGGACCCGGACCTCGCGGCACAGGCAAAGCTGTTTGCCTCGGAGGCGGCGATCAAGATCGTCAATGACGCGTTGCAGATGTTCGGCGCGCGCGGCTATTCGCGCGACCTGCCGCTGGAGCGCATGGTTCGCGATGTGCGCATGTTCACCATCGGGGGCGGGACGGCGCAGGTGCTCAAGACGCTGATCGCGGGCCGCGCGCTGGGGTGGAAGCTGCCGCAGCGGCGCGCGGGGTAGCGCGCCCCTGTTGCACGCGATGCGCACGCAGATCGGTATCATCGGCGCCGGGCCGGCGGGGCTGTTCCTCGCGCACCTGCTGCATCGTGCCGGCATCGCGAGCGTGATCGTGGAGACGCGCCCGCGCGCGGCGGTGGAGAGCACGATCCGGGCGGGGATGCTGGAGGATTGGGTGGTGCGGCTGCTGCGCGAAATGGGCCTCGCCGCGCGCCTGGATCGCGAAGCGCATTTCCATGATGGCGTGACCTTGCAGGTGGGCACCACGCGCCAGCATTTGGACCTCGCGGGCCTGACGGGGGGCAAGCAGGTCACGATCTATGCGCAGCATGAGGTGCTCAAGGACCTCATCGCCGCGCGGATCGCCGATGGTGGCGAGGTGCGGTTCGAGGCGCATGTGACCGGGCTGGAGGGCATCGAGGGCGGCAGCCCCGCCATTCACTTCACGCAAGATGGCGCCAGGCATCGGCTGGATTGCGATTTCATCGTGGCGGCCGACGGCTTCCACGGGCCGGGGCGTGCGGCCATTCCCGAGGCGGCGCGGCGCGAATATCACAAGGTCTATCCCTTCGGCTGGCTCGGCATTCTTTGCCACGCGCCGCGGTCCTGGCCGGAGCTGATTTATGCGCGGCATGAGGATGGCTTTGCGTTGCTGACCACGCGGTCCGACGCAATCCAGCGGCTGTATCTCCAGTGCGACCCGGCCGATGCCATCGAGGCCTGGCCGGATGCGCGCATCTGGGACGCGCTGCACCGGCGGCTGGCCGCGCCGGGCTGGTCGTTGACCGAGGGTGCGATCTTTCAGAAGGGTATCATCCCGCTGCGCAGTTTTGTGTGCGAGACGATGCGGCACGGGCGGCTGTTCCTGGCCGGCGATGCGGCGCATATCGTCCCGCCCACCGGGGCCAAGGGGCTCAACCTTGCCGTCGCCGATGTGCGGGTGCTGGCGCAGGGGCTGGAGCAGTTTTACGCGCGCGGCGATGCCAAAGGGCTGGAGGGTTATGCCGAGACCGCGCTTGGGCGCATCTGGAAGGGCGAGCGGTTTTCGTGGTGGATGACGACCATGTTCCACCGCGATCCGGGCGAGAGCGCGTTTGAGCACCGTATCCATGCCGCCGACCTTGCCTATGTGATGGGCTCGACGGCGGCGCAGGCGGCGCTGGCCGAGAACTACCTGGGGCTGCCCTTCGCCGCGTGATGGATTTCGCATGAAAATCGCTGCCTTTATTCTCATCCCGCTGATCGTCATTCTCATCGGTCTGGGGATCTGGCTGTATGATCCCGACAAGCCGCGCGCGGCGCTGGAGGCGCGCCATGCGCCCGCACCTTCGCAGTTCATCGAGGTCGCGGGGTTACGGGTGCATATGCGCGATACCGGGCCGCGCGATGCGCCGGCGCTGCTGCTGCTGCACGGCTTTGGTTCATCGCTGCACACCTGGGAGGATTGGGCGCGGCTGCTGGAGGGGCGGTTCCGCGTCATCCGCATCGACCTGCCGGGCTTCGGGCTGACCGGGGCGGACCCGAGCGGGGACTATACCGATGCGCGCGCGATCGCGGTGCTGGTGGCGCTGCTCGACCGGCTCGCGCTGCCGCGGGTGACGGTGGTGGGCAATTCGATGGGTGGGCGTATCGCCTGGCGGTTCGCGGCGGCCGAGCCCGCGCGGGTGGAGCGGCTGGTGCTGATCGCGCCCGATGGCTTCGCGAGCCCGGGCGTTGCCTATGACACGCCGGTCGCGTTGCCGCTGGTCATGCGGGTGCTGCCCTATAGCCTGCCGCGGCGGCGGCTGCGCGGGACGCTCGCGAGCACCTATGCGGACCCCGCGCGGCTGGGCGAGGCGGTCGTCGAGCTCTATCGCGACATGATGCTGGCACCCGGCGTGCGGCGCGCGATCCTCGCGCGGGTGGAGCAGCACATCCTGCCCGATCCGGTGCCGATGCTGCAGGGCCTGACCATGCCGGTGCTGGTGATGTGGGGGGCGCAGGACAGGCTGATCCCGGTGGCAAATGCGCAGGACTACCTGGCCGCGATTCCGCACGCGGCACTCGCGACGCTGCCCACGATGGGGCATGTGCCGTTCGAGGAGGATCCGGCGCTGTCGCTGCCGCCGCTGCTGGCGTTCCTGGGGCGGTGAGCAAGGTTGGAGGCGCTGCCTCCAAACCTCCGCCGGGGTGTGGAGCCACACCCCGGACCCCACCGTGACTTGGTTCTGGACGGTGGAGGTGGGTCTGGGGGGTTCTCATGCCTGTCGGCTGAGAGGGTGGCGGAGGGCGCTTCCGTCCAAAGGTCGCTCTGCCACCCTCTCACCCGACAGGCGCAGCCCAAAGTCCACCTCAACCCATTCCAAAACCAACTGATGGTGGGGTCCGGGGTATGCCTCCATACCCCGGCGGGGGGTCTGGCGGGGCGGAGCCCCCCAGCCTCGCTTCACGCCGGCAGGGTCGCCACCGCCGTCAGCCCCGCACCCGCACGGTTGCGCAGCACCACGTCGCCGCCGTGGGCGCGGAAGATGTTGCGCGCGATTGGCAGGCCGAGTCCGGTGCCGCCGGTTTCGCGGTTGCGACTGGTCTCGAGGCGGCGGAAGGGTTGGAAAACGTTTTCCATCTCGGTCTCGGGGATGCCGGGCCCGTCATCTTCGATGGCGAGGCGGATGGTGCCGGCGTCGGCGGCCAGCGTCAGGCGGGCTGCGCCGCCATAGACCAGGGCGTTGCGGACGAGGTTCGCCAGGGCGCGTTTCAGCGCGACGGGGCGCGCGCGCAGGACCAGGTGTTCGGGCCCTTCATAGCCGATGCGCTCGGCGATGTCGGGGTGGGCGTCCACGGCTTCGTCGGCCACGGTGCGGCACAGGGCGGCGAGGTCGAGCGCGGTTGCGGGTTCATGCGCGGCCTCGTCGCGGGCGAAGGCGAGGGTGGCGGCGATCATTGCTTCCATCTCGTCGAGGTCGGAGAGCATTTTGCGGCGCTGTTCGTCATCATCGAGGAATTCGGCGCGCAGGCGCAGGCGCGTGATCGGCGTGCGCAGGTCATGCCCGATGGCGGCGAGCATCTGGGTGCGGTCGGCGACGAAGCGGCGGATGCGGCCTTGCATTGTATTAAAGGCGTGAGCCGCCTTCGCGATTTCCGTGGGCCCGGTTTCATCCAGCGGGGGTGCGTTCACGTCGCGTCCCAGCCGGTCGGCGGCACCCGCGAGCAGGCGCACCGGCCGCGTGAGGCGGTTCACCGCCCACAGGATGAGTGCCACCGCGGCGCAGGTCATCAGGATGAAGGCAGCGAGGAAGGTGTCGGAATGCCACGGGCGCGGCGGGGGCAGCTGCACGCGCAGGTTCACCCACTCGCCATCGGGCAGTTGCAGGGAGGCGCGGAAGCCGAAGGGGCCGTTGGCGGCGATGAGAACGTCGCGCGGGGCGAAGCGCGGATAGGGCGCCGGCAGCCGGCCGCGCGGCGGGTCACCCATGATTTCGGGGCGGCGGGCCTCCCCGCGGCGCGCTTCCCCCCGGCCCGCGGGCACGTCTTCGGCCAGATGCTCGAGCCGGAACATCCGCAGCACCTCCAGCGGCGGGCGCGGCATGCCGGGGGTGACCGAGGGGCGGTCGCCGATCTCCGCGACCAGGCCATCGGGCAGGTCGAGATCGGCGATCATGCGCATGCGCTGGAAGGGCGGTGCGAGCACCGCGGTGCGCCATACGCCGAAGCTGCGCGCGGTGATCTCGCGCGCCTGGGCGAGGCGCTGGAGATCGACGCGGTCGAGCGCATGGATGCCCAGGCCGGCCGCCTGCACCACCATCAGCGCGAGGATGAGCACCAGCGCGGTGCGGCCGCCGAGGCTGCGCGGGAGGAGGGTCATTGCAGCGGTCCTTTGCAAGGACCGCTGCGGTTATATTGTGCCCTCAGGCGCCGGGCGCGGCCTCCGGCCGCTTGGCTCGCCGGACGACCGGCGGCGCCCAATCGGGCTTGCGGCCCGCAGGCAGTGAGCGC
>JBKJNV010000499.1:0-4427 GCA_046593435.1 Roseomonas sp. | reverse complement strand
CCTCGCCCTCGAACAGGGCACCGGTGTGGCCACCTATGCCCGCAACCTGTCCTTCGGCTTGCGTGATCTCGGCGCCGAGGTTGGCGTGCTGTATGGCACCGTCAACTCCACCATCAGCCTGCAATCGCTGATCCGCGAGATCGGTTTTTTCGACCCCATGGTGGGCCGGCCCGGCAAATGGATGCGCGTGCTGAAGAACATCCAGCGCGCGCTGACCACTCCTTTTGGCGAGATCGCGACCCAGGTGCCGATGACCGGGCGCGTGGTGCAGGACACCTACAAGGCCCGTCTGCCCTATTTCGACACCATCTGGAACGTGCAGAAGCTGTTCGACTCCCAGCGCCTGCATTTCGGCCTGTATCGCAATCGGCTGAACGTCTATTTCCGCAAGCCGCCGCAAATCATGCACTGGACTTACCCGCTGGCGCTCAAGGTCACCGGGGCAAAGAACATCTACACCATGCATGACCTGGTGCCGCTGCGCCTGCCCTACACCACGCTCGACAACAAGCGTCAGTATTTCGCGCTCACCCGCCAACTCGGCCGCCGGGCGGACCACATCATCACGGTCAGCGAGGCCTCGAAGAAGGACATCGTGAGCCTGCTCGGCGTGCCGGAGGAGCGGGTAACCAATACCTACCAGGCCGTGGATATCCCCACAAAACTGCGCGACAAGCCGATGAGCGACGTGGCCCTGGAAATCGAGGGCACCTTCGGCCTCAAACCCGGTCGTTACTTCCTGTTTGTCGGCGCGATCGAGCCCAAAAAGAATATCGGCCGCATGATCGAGGCCTATTTGGCCTCGGGGGTGACGGACCCGCTGGTGATCGTGGGCAAGAAGGCCTGGAAATCCACCCAGGAACTGCGCCTCATTTCCGACAACGCGCATGTGCGCTATCTGCTGACACAGAACGGAATCACCGAAACCCGCTACCGGGTGCAGCAGATCGATTATGCCTCATTCCCGCTTCTCGTCAGCCTCATGCGCGGCGCCAAGGCGCTGCTGTTCCCCTCGCTTTATGAAGGGTTCGGCCTGCCCGCGCTCGAAGCCATGCTGCTGGGCACGCCGGTGATGACATCCAACACCGCGTCGATGCCCGAAGTCGTGGGCGATGCCGCCATGCAGGTGGACCCCTACGACACGCGGGCGATGTCAGAGGCCATCCGGGCGCTCGACGGGGATGCCGCGCTGCGTGAACGCCTGGCTGCGGCGGGGCCGCTGCGTGCGGAGCTGTTCTCCCCCGAACGCTACCGGGTGCGCCTTGCCGAGGCCTACGCGAAGGTGGGCGCCAAATGGCAGAAATGAACGGGGAAGCGCCCGCGGCGCTGCTCGCGCGTGCCGATCGCCTGCGCGACCAGCGCCTGTGGGATGCCGCGGCCGAGGCCTATGCAATCTACCTTGAAGCCGTACCCGATGACTGGCGGGCCATGGTCCAACGCGGCCATGCGGTGAAGGAAGCGGGCGACACTGCCGGGGCTCTCGCGCTGTATCGTGCGGCGGAAGCGATCGCGCCGGATGTCGCGGACACCAAGGTGCAGATCGGCGGCGCGCTGAAGCGGCTGGGCGATCCCGCCGGCGCCTTCGCCGCCTTTGCCGATGCACTCGCACTCGACCCCCAAAACCCCTTCGCGGGGCCGGAGCTGACCGCACTCGCGCCCTTCGCGGAGGGAGTGCCCACGCGCGCGCGGGCCGCCGGTGCCGCGCTGCTGATCGTGTTCGACGCATCGGACCTGCTTGCGTGGTTCCGCGGCAACCGTGCCCCTACGGGCATCCAGCGCGTCCAGCTCAACATCATCAGCCATGCGCTGACCAACCCGGCCGAGGGCACGGCCACCACCGTTGCCGCCTTCGACGCCGCGGGGGGATTCTGGCGGGAAATCAGCCCAGCCCTGTTCCTGCGCCTGTATCGCCTCTCCCGCCTGGGTGCCGAAACGCGCGACCCGGTCTGGGTGGAAGCGGTCGCCGAAGCGCAGCGGCAACTGGCCGAAGGTGCCGATTTCCCCTTCGCGCCTGGCGCCTGTCTGGTGAACCTCGGCACATCCTGGTGGATTGCGGACTATTTCCTGCGCGTGCGCCACGCGCAGCGGCGCTTTGGCATCCGCTACATCCCCTTCATCCATGACTGCATCCCGCTGCTGCTGCCCGAGCATTGCTCGGCCGCGCTGGTGGTGGAATTCGCGCAATGGTTCGCGGGTATTGCTGCCCACGCGGATGGGTTCGTAGCCAATTCCGCCTGCACGGCGGCCGATGCCACGCGCATCCTGGGTCGCGTGCTGCCGGGTGCCGCGGTGCCCCACGCCGTCATCCGCCTCGACGCCATGCCCGATGCCGCCTCCGCCCCCGACACCCAGGCGCTGCCCATCCCCGATGACGAGCCCTTCGTCCTGGTGGTCGGCACGATCGAGGCGCGCAAGAACCACCTCCTCGTCTTCCAGGCCTGGCTGACCCTGCTGCGCAAGCACGGGCCGGAGGCGGTGCCGCGCCTGGTCTGCGTGGGCAAGCCCGGCTGGCTCGCGGAGCCCGCTTTGCACCTGCTGAAGGCCTCGCCCGCGCTCGCCGAGAAGGTCACCATCCTGCACGGCATTTCGGATTTGGTGCTGGCCACGCTGTACCGGCGCGCGCAATTCTCGATCTACAACTCCTTCTACGAGGGCTGGGGCCTGCCGGTGACGGAGAGCCTCGGGCATGGCCGCGCGGTGGTTCTGCCGCGCCATTCCGCGCTGATCGAGGCCGGCACGCCGGGCGGAATTTTCTTCGACCCACAAAGCGAGCCGGACCTGATCGCCAAGATCGAGCCGCTGATCTTCTCGCCCGAAGCGCGCGCGGCCGCCGAAGCCACCATCGCCCGCGACGTCCGCCTACGGGACTGGAACGCCATCACGGCGGAATTACTGAAGGCCGTCGCCGGATTCGGGCGCGCGGAGGCCGCACCCCGCGCAAACCTGCCGGCGCCGCTCGCGGAGCGGATGCCGCTGCGCCTGCTCGGCCATACCCAGCCCGACCGCGCCATGGCGCTGGCCGATGCGCTGCGCGACGGGCTCGGCTGGCACGCGCTGGAGGATTGGGGCTGCTGGACCCTGCCCGGCCGCGCCCGGCTGCGCCTGCCGCTGGTCAGCCCGGTTGCGGAGCCGCTGCGCCTCTATCTTGGCCTGCAGGCGCCACCGGGGACCCTGCCCGTCACACTGCGGCTGCGCGCCGGTGATGGCGCCTGGGCGTCGCTGACCCTCGCCCCCGGTGTGCGGCAGACCGTGTTCCTGGACATTCCCTCCGGCGCCGGCGAGGCGCTGGTCGTGGAGATAGAGGCCGCCGCGCCGCAGGCCCTGCCCGCCCGCCGGCGTGGGGAGGGCAAGCGCCTGGTCGGCATCGGCGTCACGGCTGTCATGCTCTGCCGCCGCGACGACCTTGCCGCCCGCATCGATTTCCTCGAACGCGAGCATTTC
The DNA here is from genome assembly GCA_046593435.1 of Roseomonas sp. Lineage (GTDB taxonomy): Bacteria > Pseudomonadota > Alphaproteobacteria > Acetobacterales > Acetobacteraceae > Plastoroseomonas. The sequence continues at coordinate 986 of JBKJNV010000499.1, read as the reverse complement.
ACCGCCGCCGGGGCCGTAACCGCCATCTGACGCGACATCCTCGGACCGGCCTGCTAAAGCTCGGGAAACCAAGGGAGAGAACCGTCATGAGCATCATCGCACCGCGCCGCCGCGCGCTGGTCCTGGGCGCCCTCGCCGCGCCTCTCGCCGCTCCGCACATCGCCCGCGCGCAGACCGCCTATCGCGGCGAGTACAAGCTCTCCGTCGTGGGCAACCGCCCCATCCCCTTCGCCGACGGCGCCTTCAAATGGGCCGAGCTGGTGACCGAGCGCAGCGCCGGGCGCATCAACGTCCGCGTCTACCCCGGCAGCCAGCTGGTCGGTGGCGACCAGACGCGCGAGCTGCTCGCGATGCGCCAGGGCGTGATTGATTTCGGCGTCTTCTCGACCATCAACATCGCGCCCCAGCTGCGCGAGGTCGGCCTGTTCCAGCTGCCCTTCCTGATGCGCGACCACCGCGCCTTCGAGGCGCTCATCCGCGGCGAGGTCGGGCGCGACATCTTCTCCGTGGTCGAGCGCCGCGAGATCGTCCCGCTGGCCTGGGGCGAGAACGGCTTCCGCGAGATCAGCAACTCCAAGCGCACCATCCGCACGCCCGAGGATATGCGCGGCCTGAAGATCCGCTTCGCCGCCGGCGCGATCTTCAACGAGATCCTCACGGCCATGGGCGCGAACCCGGTGCAGATGAGCTTCGCCGACCTGCAGCCCGCGCTTTCCACCGGCGCGGTGGACGGGCAGGAGAACCCCATCAACCTGTTCCTCGCCCTGCGCATGGACACGCTCGCGCAGAAGCACCTCACGGTCTGGAACTACGTGAACGACCCGTTGATTTTCGCCCTGTCGCGCACGGTGATGAACAGCTTCACCCCCGCCGACCAGGCGCTGGTGCGCGAATGCGCGATCGAGGCGGGTCGCCACCAGATCGACCTGACCCGGCGCGGCCTGGGCCTCGATGGCGGCGACGATGCTTCCATCCGGGAATTGCGC
>JBKJNV010000287.1:0-5524 GCA_046593435.1 Roseomonas sp. | reverse complement strand
GCCATCAGCCCGTCCATGATGCGCATCAGGATCGCGTCGGCGAGCCGGAAATAACCGGCGATGAGGCCGATGACCAGGCCGATGATCGTGCTCGCCGCCGCGACGGCGATGCCGATGATGAGCGAGACGCGGCCGCCATGCATGGTGCGGCTGAACATGTCGCGGCCGAAGGCGTCGGTGCCGAACCAGTATTCCGCATTGGGTGGTTGCAGCCGATCCACGACGTTCATCTCGAACGGATCATGCGTCGCGATCCAGGGGGCGCCGAGCGCGCTCGTGACCAGTACCACGAGCAGCAGCGCGCCGAGTGCCGGCAGCGGATAGCGCCGGATGCGGCGCAGTAGGCTCAGGCGCCGGCGCGGCTGGACAGAAGCTGACGCATCGGCCCCGGCAAGGCTGGTTGTGCTCATCAGAAGCGGATCCTCGGGTCGAGCAGCGGATAGGCCAGGTCGATCGCCAGGTTCACGAAGACATAGACGGCGGCGATGACCAGGATGACGCCTTGGATGACCGGATAATCCCGCTGGAGCACGGCCTCGATCGTGAGGCGGCCGATCCCGGGAATGGCGAAGACGCTCTCCGTCACCACCACGCCGCCGATGAGCAGGGCGAGGCCCGTGCCGATGGTCGTGACGATGGGCACCGAGGCGTTCTTGAGCGCGTGCAGCAACAGCACCCGAGGTTCCGCGAGGCCCTTGGCCCGCGCGGTTCGGATGAAATCTTCGCTCAGTGTTTCAAGCATGGTGGCGCGGGTGATGCGTGCGAGCAGCGCGGAGTAGACCAGCCCCAGCGCGATGGTGGGCAGCACCAGGTGCCGTGCAAAGCTCAGCGGGTCCTCGGAGAGACTGACAAAACCCTGGACCGGCAGCCATTCGAGCGAGAGCGAGAGCCCGATCACCAGGCCGTAGCCGATGAGGAACACCGGCACGGAGAAGGCGAGCACCGAGAGCGCCATGATGGTCTGGTCCACCCACGAACCCGCCCGCCACGCTGCGAGCACGCCCATGGGGATGGCCAGCATCATGGCAAAGGCCATGGTCGTGATCGAGAGCGCCAGCGTGGGCTCGACGCGCTCCATGATCAGCCCGAAAACCGGCCGGGCGAGATAGATCGAATTGCCGAGATCCCCGCTCAGCAACTGCCCCAGCCAGAGGAAGAATTGCTGGAGGAGCGGCCGGTCGAGGCCGAGCTCGGCCCGGATCATGGCGATGTCGTCCGTGGTCGCATTGTCGCCGGCGATGATGGCCGCCGGATCGCCGGGGCTCAGCCGCAGCATCAGGAAAACGATGACCGCCACGACGCAGAGCACCGGGATCGTGGCGAGGATTCGCCGAACGACGTAGGACCACATCAGCTGCTTGCCCCCAGGCCTAAGCCTTCCTCAACGCTTCTCGATGTTCCAGTAGACCGGCATCCCGGCGGCAATGATCCCGTGGATGTTGGACCGCACCGCGATCGGCTGCGTGTACTGACCGAAGGGGATGTAGGGCAGCGATTCCCAGGCGCGGCGATGGATGCGTTCCAGGATCGGGCGGCGTGCGGCGGGGTCTCGCTCAAGCGCCCATTCCGCCACCATGGCGTCGAGTTCCATATCGCAGGCCCAGCCCGGATTGGCCCTTTCGCAGCGCGTGTTGAACCATGTGTTGGAAACCGGGGCCGCCGTGTCCGGACCACCATGCGCGGTGATGAAGAGGTGATAGCCGCCCTGGTCGGGCGGGCTGCGGTTGGCGCGACGCGACAGCAGCGTGCTCCAGTCCATCGCCTGCACATCCACGTTCACGCCGGCGCGGCGCAGGCTCTGGATCAGTACCGCGGTGGCCGCATTGTACTGTGGGCGATCGGTTGGCTGCATGACCACGATGCGTTCGCCATTGTAGCCGGCTTCGCGGAGCAATTCGCGCGCCCGTTCCACATTGGGCTGCTGGAAGGGCTCGCTGCCGACCGCGGTGTCGTTGGACGAGCCGCACTGGAAGAAGGCGCCGCAGAAGCGCTCGTACAGGCGCGGATTGCCGACCACCACGCGCATGTAGTCTTCCTGCCGGATTAGGTGGGCCAGCGCGCGGCGTGCGCGCGGGTCGTTGAAGGGCGGATAGAGGTGGTTCGGGCGGATGATCCCCTGTGTGCCGAGCGCATCGATGTTGACGATGCGCACATTGCGGTTGCGTTCGAGGGTGGCGATGAAGTCGAGCGGCGGCGCCTCGAAATAGTCGATCTCGCCGGCGTTGAGCGCGGCGAGCGCCGTGTTCTGGTCGGGAATGTAGAGCCACTCGATGCGCTCCATCAGGGCGCGCTTGCCACCGGCCATGTAGTCGGCGGGCTCCGAACGGGGCACGTAGTCGGGGTTGCGGCGATAGACGACGCGGTTGCCCGGGCGCCATTCGTCACGGACAAAGATGAAGGGGCCAGAACCGATCGTCTCGGTGATCTGCGTGCTGGGCGGGGTCAGGGCGATCCGCTCGGGCATGATGAAGGGCGGGCCTGACGCCTTGCCGAGCGTTTCGAGCACCAAGCCCCAACGCTGCCGCAGGCGGATTTCGAAGGTGCGGTCATCCACGGTTTCCATCGAGGCCATGACCGAGCCCATGCGCTGGCCCATGGGATCACGCGCCATCCACCGCCGCAGCGATGCCACCGCATCCTGCGCGCGCACTGGGCTGCCATCATGGAAGCGAAGGCCCGGCCGCAGGCGAATGCGGTAGAGCAGGCCGTCTTCGAGGATCTCGTGGCCCTCGGCCATCTGGGGTTGCGGCTCGAAGCGCGAATTCACCCCGTAGAGCGTGTCGTAGATGAGGTAGCCGTGCCGGTTCGTGATGAAGGCCGTCGTCCAGACCGGGTCGAGGATCTGGAGATTGGCGTGCACGACCACGCGCAACGTGGTGGCGCGGTCCGGCGCCTGCGCCTGCGCCAGGCCGGGCGCGAGGAGCGCCAAGGCCAGCGCTGCCATCTGGAATATGCGTTTCATCGTTTCGTTCCTCCCGTTGCGGCCTTGGGCGTCTGGTGCGCCTTCGATGGCCTGATCAGCGAATACGGAATTTCGGTAGCGTCAGTTCGTCGTCGACCTTCTCGAAGACGGCCTCGACATCGGCGCCAATAGTGATGTCTCCGGGCTCCACGCCGACGAGGTTGCTGACCAGCAGCGGCCCCTCCTCGAGGCCGACGAGGCAGACGAGGTAGGGTAGGTCGGCGCGGAAGCTGTCCCAATAGGCGCGGTGGAAGCGCACCCAGGACAGAAGCTTGCCCCGGCCGGAGACCGGCACCCAGGACTGGTCCTCGGAGAGGCATTTCGGGCAGACCGGGGAGCCAGGGAAATGGACATGCCCGCAGGCCGCGCAGGTCTGTACCGAGAGCTTTTCCGCGCGTGCATTGTCCCAGAATCCGCGGTTGACGCTGTCGATCTTGGGGCGCGGCTTGGCGATGTCGGTTTGCATCGGACGACCCTCAACCTGGCGTGTAGATGATGGAGCGGGAGCAGGGCGTGGCGCCGCAATACTGGACGACCTGTGCGTTGGGGACCTGACGCGCCTCGCACTCGCCGCGGATCTGGCGAACCGCTTCGATGTTGAGCGCCCAGCCCTGCATGTAGGAGTTGGACAGGTGGCCGCCATCGGTGTTGGTCGGCAGCTTGCCGCCCAGCTTCAGGGTGCCGCCCTCGACGAAGCTGCCCGCCTCGCCCTGCTTGCAGAAGCCCAGGCCTTCGAGGCTGAACAGCACGGTGGGGCTGAAATTATCGTAGCACATCAGCGCATCGACATCCGACGGGCCGACGCCGGCCATGCCATAGGCCTGGGCCGCGACATCCTGCATCTCGTCATGCCAGAAGTTGAGGTCGAAATTGCCGATGGAGCTGGCGGTGAAGGCCTCTCGCGCGCCGATGCCGGAGATCATCACGGGCTTCTTCTTCAGGTCGCGCGCGCGCTCCTTCGTGGTCATGATGATGCAGACCGCGCCGTCATTGATCAGGCAGTAGTCGAGTAGGCGCAGGGGTTCGGTGATGGGGCGCGCGGCCTCGTGGTCATCGATGGTGATGGGCTGCTTCATCACCGCGGCCGGGTTGAGGCAGGCGTGATGGCGGAAGGCGACCGACACCTCGGCGAGCTGGCGCGTGGTGGTGCCGAACAGGGCACGGTGGCGCTGGAACATCATCGCATGCGCCGCACCTGGGGAGGTGAAGCCCCAGGGGTCCCACACGCCCGGGCTCTCCTCGCCGCCATAGTTCACGCGGCGGGAGCGGCCGATATTGGCGTAAATGAGCGCGGCGTAGTCGCACAGCCCGGCATCAAGTGCGGCGGCCGCCTCGATGATGGCCATGCCCGACATGCGGCCATGCGGCGGCATCTGGATGGTCCAGCGCGGATTGAGGCCGAGGATTTCGCCCATGCGCGCGTAGTGGGGCACGCGGCAGACCAGCAGGCCGTCGATCTTGTCTTTCTCGATGCCGCAATCCTCGACGGCGTTGCGGAAAGCGCGGGCGCCCAGGCCGTAATCATCCGTGTCGGGAAAATTCCCGTAGGGCGTGTTGCCGACGCCGACGATCGCGATGCGATCCTTCAGCTTGTGGAACTCATTCAAGGCCGCAATCCCTATCGGCCTGGCCTGTTGTGCCGTTGCACATGTCTTGTTTTCTCCCCCGCCATCGTCGGTGCGGATCCTTTGCAGGGAAGGAAACCGCAGAATGAAAGCGCTTTCACGCAGCGTAGATGCAAAATTCTGCGCCGCATAGCCGGATCATGACGAAATCCGGCTCATCGAATTCGGAGCTTTCCTTGGCGCAACTGGAACAATGGTCTGACCGTGTAGGGGGCGGTGACGTGCCTACAGGAGGCGCGCCCGCACCTGTGTGACGAGCAGTTCCGCCAGGACAACCACGACAAGGATCGCGAGCAGGATGGTGGAGACGCGGTCCCACTGGAAGAAATTGATCGCATCGTCCAGCACCACGCCAATCCCGCCGGCGCCAACCAGGCCGAGCACGGCGGATTCGCGGATGTTGATGTCCCAGCGGAACAGCGCGATGCCCCAGAAGGCGGGCTGCACCTGCGGCCAGACGCCCTTCAGCATCCGGCTGCCCCAGGGCGCACCGCTGGCGGTGAGCGCCTCGACCGGACCTGGCGCACATTCCTCCAGCGCCTCGGCAAGCAGCTTGCCGACGAAGCCCACCGAGCGGCAGGCAATGGCGAAGGTTCCTGCGGCCGGCCCGGGTCCGAACACCGCGACAAAGAGCAGCGCCCAGACAAGGGAATTCACCGAACGCGAAGCGACCAGGATGAATTGCGCGAGCAAGCGGAGTGCAGCGATACGGCAGATGTTCCGTGCCGCCATCAACGCGACGGGGATGGCGAGGAGAATACCGAACACTGTCCCCAGGCTTGCTATGTGCAGCGTCTCGATGAGTGCCGCATGGACGGAGGGGTAGTAATGCGCCACGTCCGGCGGCCACATGCGCGCCAGCAGATCCAGCATCTGCTCCGGCGCATCGGCGAGGAATTCCGGGATGATCTCGATCGAGCGCAGCGCCCAGACGCAG
>JBKJNV010000236.1:0-3107 GCA_046593435.1 Roseomonas sp. | reverse complement strand
ATAGACAGTGGCTTCGGCCGTGCTGCCTTGGTCGAACTCGGCGACGACCAGCCGGTCGCGGCGGGCGGCGGGCAGGAATGCATCCTGTAGAGCGCTCATCCTATTCTCCGGTCAGGTGTTGCGGGCCTCGGAAATGCCGCCGCGATGCGCCGAGGGCCAGGCGCGGCAGGGGGTGATTGGATGCGCCGCCCTACTGCGGAAACGCCAGGTTCGTGATGTCGCACAGGTTCAGCCCGCGCCGTTCCTGGGCCTGGTTGTTGTCCAGCACGATCCGCACGTCATACATGCACGGGCCCTGGGGCAGGCGGACCGGGTAGGTGCGCCCCGTGGCCACCGTGCCGGCGCCGAGGCGGTCTTCGCCCCAGTTGCTGTCGGCGGACAGCGAGGCATAAAGCTCGCGGATGGTGCGGCCGGTGTTGTTCACCAGGTTGAAGGATGGGTTGCCCTGCGCGCCAGGGTTCGCCGGCGCAGCCACCGCCGGGCCGGGCGCACGCGGCGCGCCGGGGGTGACGCCGGGCGCACCGGGCGTGGCGGGGGCGGCTTGCGTCGACTGGCCGCGGAATTCCACATCGGTGACGGTGCAGGTGTTGAGGTTGCGGCGCTCCTCCGCGCGGCGGTCCTGGTAGACCACACGGATGTCGTTCACGCATTGCCCGGCCGGCAGGCGGATGGCGTAGCTCTGCCCGATCGGCACCACGTCGCGCCCCAGCCGGTCGACGCCCCAGTTGGTGTCGGTGGAGGGCGAGACATACGCCTCGAGGATGGCCTGGCCGGAGCGGTTGACCAGGTTGAAGGACGGGTCGGTCGATTGGGCCGAAGCGGCGCCCGTGAGGCCGAGGGCCAGGGCGGCGGCGAACAGGGCGCGGCGCAGGGTCATGGCGGGGTCTTTCCTCAGAGATACCGACGGACGCTAGCGCATGCGCAACGATATGGCCACCACGCGGCATGCGTTCACCCGACACCATCCGCACAAGGCTGCGCGATCCCGCGCGGTGGCCTCAGGCGAAGGGTGCGAGCCGTGCCTCGACCATGGCCAGCGCATTGGCCAGGGCCGCGGTCATCGCCGCTGCCGCGGCTTCGGGCGTCGCGGCGCTCGCCGCGCCTGATGCCGTCGCGGCGCTCGTCGCGCCTGATGCCCGGGTGGCGGCCAGCGGCGCCTGGCCCTCGACGGCGAACTGGGTCAGCAGCCGCGTCCCCGCCCCGCCATCGGAGAGCAGCACGCCCGCGATCCCCGCCCGCGCGCGGCCGAGGCTGGGCTCGGCGCGCAGCTGGTTCAGCTCCGCCTCCAGGATCAGGTCGGCGGTCGCACGCGTCCCCGGTGTGAGGATGGCGGAGAAGAGCCGCGCTTCGGTGAGCCAGCGGCGCAGCGCCGCCTCGGCCAGGTCCGAAGGGGGGGCGGTCCATTCATTGTAGAAGTCGGTCGTCTCGTTGCCGGCCGGCGTCAGGGCGCGCAGGCCGCGCGCGTCCAGGCCCGGGGCCCAGCGTATCAGTCGCACCAGCAGGCTGCGCCGGGCGGGGCCGCGCCGGGTGCCGGGCGGGCGCGCGGGGTCGAGCGGGAAGCGGCGCTGGTCGATTGCCGGGCGATCCGGCAGCACCGAGCAGGCGGCGAGGATGGGAAGCAGGATCAAGCTGCGGCGGATCATCGGCGCTCCGGCGGGCCGCCGAAGATCGCCTGGCCGGGGGAACGGCGCAGCGCTTCGGTGGTCTCCCGCAGATTGGCGGTGGTGGCGCGCAGGTCGCGCAGGATGGGGGCGAGGTCGGCCTGGGTGTCGGTGCTGAGCGTCCGCGCGGTGCGCACCGTGGTCTCCATCGCCTGGATCAGTGCGGGCAGGCGCGCGAGTGCCGTGCGCAGCTCGGCCGTGGCCGCGTTTGCGTTCGCCAGGGTCGCGCGCAGGTCGGGCGATTGCGCGATGCCCTGCAGCGCGGCCGCCGTCTCACGCAGGGTGCGCAGCGTGGTCGAGCCTTCGCGGACCAGCATGGCGACGTCGCCGTCGCCGAGCTGAGCGCGCAGGTCGGTGACCAGGAGCGTGGCGCCATTGACCAGCCCCTCGATATCGAGCCGGCCCAGGCGTTCGATGATGGCCTCTGCCGCAGTGGTCACGGCCGCAACGGTGGAGGGTGTGGAGGGGATGAAGGTGTAGCGTGGCGTCCAGGGTGGCGCCTGCACCGGCTGTCCGCGCGCGCTTTCCAGGAAATCGAGCTCGAGGTAGCTCAGGCCGGTGAGGCCCTGGGAGGCGAGGCGCGTGCGCAGGCCCAGATCCATCGCGGCCCGGTAGTCCGGCACGGGGCCGACGCGTTTCATGTCCACGGCGTAGCGGACGACGACAAGTTGGTAGTCGCCGGTATAGGCGGTCGCCTGGCCCTGGCCGTATTCGGCCGCCGCGAGGCTGATTTCGGTGATGCGCCCGATCGCGACGCCGCGGTAGCGCACGCCGGAGCCGACCTCGAGCCCCTGGACGCTTTCGCGCAGGTAGGTCTCGTAGATGATGCCCTGCTCGCCGAAGCGGCCGGCGGTGAGGAACAGGACGAAGCCCACCATGAGCGCGCCGCCGGCCACGATCAGCGCGCCGACGCGCAGATACAGACGAGAGGGGCGGGCCATCAGGCGAGGGCCTTGCCGGCGGGTGCCGCGTCCGCGCTGTCCGCGGGCGCTTCGCGCCGGAAGAAGGCGCGCACGGTGGGGTTTTCGGAATGGTCGCGCAGGTCGCGGGGGTTGCCCTCGGCGATCATCCCGCGCGCCGCCTTGTCGAGCATGATGCAGCGATCTCCGATCGCGAGGATCGATTGCAGCTCATGCGTGACGACGACGAAGGTGGTGCCCGTCCCACGCGCGATGTCGGTGATGAGCTTGTCGAGGCCGGCGGAGGTGACGGGGTCGAGCCCGGCGGAGGGTTCGTCGAGGAACAGAATGGGCGGGTCGAGCGCCATGGCGCGTGCGATGCCCGCGCGCTTTGCCATGCCGCCCGAGATCTCGGAGGGCAGTTTCGACTGCGCATCGCCCAGGCCCACGAGGCCCAGCTTGGCGCGGACCACCGCCTGCCGGGCGGGGCGCGACAGCCGGGTGTGTTCCTCGAGAGGCAATTCCACGTTCTCCGCCAGCGTCATCG
>JBKJNV010000161.1:0-2970 GCA_046593435.1 Roseomonas sp. | reverse complement strand
CCTCCATAAGCTCGCCGGCTACACTGGCGTGCGGCTGGTGACGCTCAGCGAGGGCGAGGTCGGCTCGATCCATGTCGGCCTCCGCGGTGCGATGTCCGCGATGTATCTCGAAGACCTCGTCGCCAAGACCATGCGCGGCATCGAGGGGCGCGTCCGCGCCGGCAGGACGATAGGCCCCGCCCCCTACGGCTATCGCCGCAGCACCTCCGTGCGTCGCCCCGATGGCGAGATCGAACGTGGCCTGCGGGAGATTGTCGCGGAGCATGCCGCCGTCGTCCGCCGCATTTTCGAATGCTTCGCGAGGGGCATGACCCCAGGCGTGATTGCCAGGTTGCTGAATACGGAGGGCGTGCCAGCACCTAAGGGAGGGGGCTGGAGCACCATGACCCTACGTGGCCGCCCCAGCCACGACGACGGCATTCTCCGAAACCGGCACTACATCGGCGAGCTAGTCTGGAACCGTCGCCACCGCACCGTCGACCCGATGTCGGGCGAGGCACACCGCCGGCTCAACCCGGCTGATGCCCAGGTCGTCGGCCAAGTGCCCGAGCTCCGGATCATCGACGACGAGCTTTGGGCGGCGGCGCAGGTCCGCCTGGCGGCAAGCGCCGCCCCGCAGGATCCCGAGACCGGCAAGAAGCAATTTTGGGAAAAGCGGCGCGCTCAATACCTGCTCAGCGGCAAGGTCATCTGTGGCACCTGTAACGGACCATTCTCCGTTCACCGCGCCCGCGAATACCGGTGCAATGGTGCCACGCGCGGCATCTGTGACCATCGCAAAGCGATCAAGCGCGAGGTGCTTGAAGCCCGGGTGCTTGCCATCCTCGCCGAGCAGATGATGGACCCGGAACTCGCTGAGGCATTTGCGGCGGAGTTTACCGCCGAGTGGAATCGGCTTGCCGGACAGCATGTCGCGGCCGAGGGTCAGGTCCGACGGGAACTAGAAGGCGCCGAGCGCAAGCTGGGCAATCTGCTGGATGCTGTCGCCGAAGGAATTCGCGGTGCCGGCCTGCAGGCCAAGCTCTCGACAGCGGAGGCTGAGGTTGAGCGGCTGCGTCTCTGCCTTGCCGAGGCAAAGCCCTCGCCGGTCCGGCTGATGCCGAACCTCGGCCACGCCTATCGCCGGACCGTCACGCGGCTCCGCGAGGCGCTGAATGCAGGCAACAACCCCGAAGCCGTCGAGGCGGCGCGGGCGTTGATCGACCGAGTCGTCATCCACCCGACGCCGGGCGGCACACCTCGCGGCACACCGCCCCGGATCACAGTCAAAGGACACTTGGCGCAGATGATGACCGCCGCTCAGCCAGACCTGCCGCCCCAAGCGGCGAAGGCTATCGCTGCGGCGGCCGAAATGTCAGTGAAAGAAGGACCAAGGGGCGGAGCCCCCGGCCTTACCTCCCCATCGCCGCCAACACCGCCCGCGCGTCCGGGATGGGTGCAACCGCGCCGAAGCCGGTGGTGCTCAGCGCTGCGGCGGTGTTGGCGTAGCGGGTAGCGTCGATGAGGCTGTCGCCGGCGAGGTGCCGCGCGAGGAAGGCGCCGGCGAAGCAGTCTCCGGCGCCGGTGGCGTCGCGGGCGGTGACCGGGTGTGGGGGAATGAGTGTTCGGCTGGTGCGGGTGGCGCAGAGCGCGCCTTCGGCGCCGAGCTTGAGCAGCACGGTGGGGCACAGCGTCAGGTAGAAGTCCGCAATGGCGTCGGGTGTCTCCAGTCCGGTCAGGGCGCGGGCATCGTCGAGCGAGGGCAGGGCGATGTCGCACAGTGCGATGGCTGCATGGATGATGGCGGCGGCGCGGGCGGCGGGCCACAGGCGCAGGCGCAGATTGGTGTCGTAGGAGATGAGCGTCCCGCTGGCTCGTGCGGTGTGGATGGCGTGGAATACGGCGTCGCAGGCAGAGGTCGAGATGGCCTGGCTGATCCCCGAGACGTGCAGCATGCGCGCAGCCGCGATGGCGGCTTGCGGCACCTCGGCGGGGGTGAGGCGCGCGGCAGCGGAGTTGTCGCGGTAGAAGGTGAAGGCGTGGCCTTCCGGGCCATGGCTGACCAGGTAGATGCCGGTGGGCGCGTCGGCGCGGCGGATTACAGTGGATGTACCGACCCCTTCGCGCGCCCAGAGGTCGAGGAAGCTCTGCCCGGCCGCATCCGCGCCGATGGCGGTGATGTAGCCCACGTGCGCCCCGCTGCGCGCCGCGGCAATGGCGGCGTTGGAGGTATCCCCGCCATGGCCTTCAAGATACAGCGCGCGGCCATCCGCACCAGGCGGCTGGCGGTTCAGTTCCAGCATCGGCTCGCCCATGCACAACAACGCCGGCGCGCTCATGCCGCTGCCATCCCCTGCGCGGCGAGTGCTGCGGCGATGACGCTGGCGCGGTCCCCGGCGGCGATGGCGCGCTCATCGACAAGCTTGCCGCCGATGCCCACGAAGGCGGCACCCGCGGCCAGGTAATCCGCCATGTTCGCAGCATCCACCCCGCCGGTTGGACAGAACGCCACGGAGGGAAACACCGAGCGCAGCGCCCTCAGATGCCCCGGCCCGCCGAGTGACGCGGCAGGGAAAATCTTCACCGCATCGGCCCCGGCGGCGAGGGCCGCACGCACCTCGGTAGGCGTGGCAGCACCCAGCATCACGCAGGCGCCGGCCGCGCGGGCGGGGCCGACGATCGTGGGTTCCACCCAGGGGCTGACGAGGAAGCGTGCCCCCGCATCCAGGCAGGCCTGCGCGGCGGCGGCATCCGGCACCGTGCCCGCGCCGATCAGCAGATCAGGCTCGGCGGCCAGGGACCGGATCAGGGCGGGCGCATCGGGGATGGTCAGCGTGATCTCGAAGATGCGCAGCCCCGCCTCGCGCAGCCATGCGATGGCCTGGGCGGCATGTGCCGCCGTCGATGTGCGCACCACCGGGATCAGCCGCGCGGTGCGGAATTGCGCGAGCAGCCTGTGTTCCGCCATCGCCGGGCTCCCTCTGTCCGGCC
>JBKJNV010000146.1:0-2737 GCA_046593435.1 Roseomonas sp. | reverse complement strand
CGAACAGGCCCTCAGGCTTCAGGCCCCAGCCTTCCGGGTAGAGCCCGACCGAGATCGGCTCACGACCCCCGACCAGGCGCCGGGCGCGCATGCGTTGGCCCAGCCCGCCGCGCTGGCGGCCGGCGCCCCCGGTGTCGGCAATGAGCGATTTCTCCATGATCAGGACCGGCATGCGGCTCTCCAGCAGTTCGACAGGTGTATTCGCTGCCGATGTCGGGAACAGCAGCCCCGACTTGCCGTCCGCCTTGGATGATGCGCCTTGCCCGCCGCCCATGAAGAAATGGTCCGACGCCACGCGGCCTTGGTTGTTCAGCCCGTAGAAGCTGAAGGATTTCGGCAGGCCAGTGAACGCCTGGACCTTGTCCGGGATGGCCGATGCCATGGCACGATAGAGGTTCGGCCCGATGAACCAGGACAGCCGCGTGCGATAGGCGACTGCGGCCGGCGGCTTGCAGTTCAGCGCGGAGCCTTCCGGCGCGACAACGGTGATGGGTGCATAGCAGCCCGCATTGCCCCGCACGTCCGGCGTCAGCATGCACTTCATGGGGTAGGAGGAATGTGCCGCCGTCACGTTCATCGTACAGTTCAGGCCGCCGCGGGGCAGCGTTGGTGGGGCTTCGACATGCTCGACATGGATGGTGTCGCCCTGCTTGTGGACACGCACGCGGTAGCGCAGGACCTCGCCGAGCGGGCGGTTTTCGATCTCGCTCTCATAGACGCCATCGGGTACGGCGCGGATGGCGGCGCGTGTCGCGGCCTCGCTGCGGCCCTGCACCACAGCGGCCAGCGCGGCCAGGTCCTGCAGCCCGTATTCCTCCATGAAGGCGACCAGCCGCTGCGCGCCGAGCGCATTGGACGTCACCAGCGATTCCATATCGCCCAGCACCTGGTCGCTGTTACGGATATTGGCGGCCAGCAGCCGGAACAACGACGTGTCCGGCTGCCCGGCATCATAGAGCTTCATGGGCGGGATCAGCACGCCCTCGTCGTAGATCTCGCGCGCGCTGAGCGGGTCCTTCACGCCGCCGATATCGCTGACGTGCCCCACCGAGCCCATCAGCGCCACGACGCGCCCCTGATGGAAAACCGGTGTCACCACCGCAATGTCGAACAGGTGCCCGGCGCACAGCCAGGGGTCGTTGGTGACCAGCACGTCGCCGGGCTTCAGCGTCGCAGCGGGGAAGTGTTCCAGCAGCGCCTTCACGCACCGCGTCAGCGTCAGGTTGAACAGCGGCATGGAGCGCGGTGAATGCGCCAGTGGATTGCCTTGGGGGTCGAGGATCTCGTTCGCAAAATCCTGCGCCTCCGAGATGATGAGCGAATAGGCGGTCCGGCAGACCGTCTGCCACATCTCCTCGACGATGGAGATCAGCCGCGACCACATGATCTCGAGCCCGATCGGATCGGCCTCGATCCGCGCCTTGGCCGTCTCCAGCGCCATGCCCGGTGTGACGAGGGCTTGCCCCTTCGTCGCCGCGCCGACGGTGATGCGAAGGTTCAGCACCGCATCCACCGCCAGGATGTCTCCGGGCGCGATGATGGTGGTTGCCTCCCGCTCCTCGATGATGGCGGGGCCTTGAACGCTCTCGCCGGGCTTCAGGCGATAGCGGTCATAGACCGGCGTTTCGTGGAAGGCGCCGTCGAACCAGGCGGGGCGGCTGCCCTTCAGCGCGACGCCCGCACCGCTACCACCGCCAACCGAACCGGAGATCGCGACCTGCGGTTCGGGCGAGACCACGCGCACCCGAAGCGACAGCAGCTCGATCTCGGCATCCGCGACGAGGCGCGTATAAAGGCGCTGATAGGTCTCGACGAATTGCCCGCGTATTTCCGCGAGGCGCGCCGGCCCCATCGGGCCGTCGGGCAAGGGCACCATGATCTGGTGCAACTGCCCGATCAGGCGCATTTCCGCGCCGCGCTCGACGCGCATGGCCGTGTCGGCAATCCCGGCGCTGCGCAGGCGTCCGCGCGCTTCGGCTTCGAGCGTGGCGAGTGCTGCTTCGACCGCACCCCAATCCGCCGTGGCGCCGAGCGGAGCAATCAGGCTGCGGGATGCCTCGAAGGCCAATGGCGCCGCCAGGAAGCCGAGCGCGGAAGCGGCTCCGGAGGCCGGCGGCACCAGCACCTGTGTGATGCCCAGAATGCGCGCGACGCGTGCCGCATGGGCCGGCCCGGCGCCGCCGAAGGCGACCATGGCGTAGCGCCGCGGATCGCGCCCCTTCTCCACCAGGTGCACCCGCACCGCACCGGCCATCGCCTCGGAGACGACGGCATGGACGCCCCAGGCGGCCTCGATCGCCGGCAGGCCCAACGCCACGCCGAGCCGCGTGAGCGCTGCCTGGGCCGCATCGCGGTCCAGCGACATCGCACCGCCGAGGAAGAAGCCAGGATCATAGTAGCCGAGCAGCAGGTTGGCGTCGGTCACGGTTGCCTGCAGGCCGCCCCGCCCGTAGCAGGCTGGCCCAGGATCGGCGCCGGCTGAATGCGGTCCAACCTTGATGAGGCCGGTCTCGTCCACGCGTGCGATGGAGCCGCCGCCGGCACCGATTTCGATCATGTCCACCACCGGTGAACGGATCGGCAGGCCGGAGCCGCGCTTGAAGCGGTGGACGCGTGCGGCTTCCATCATCGGCGCGACTTGCGCGCGGCCGCCTTCGATCAGGCAAGCCTTGGCCGTGGTGCCGCCCATGTCGAAGGCCAGCGCATCCGGCAGGCCGGCCGCGCGCGCGAAAAGCAC
>JBKJNV010000121.1:0-3529 GCA_046593435.1 Roseomonas sp. | reverse complement strand
ACCGCCTACCGCCGCAACATCACCGGGCTGCTGAAGGGCGCCGTCCCGGTGTTCTGGAACGCCGAGAAGACCTGACGCGCTTGTATCCACTGCGGCGGTTCGGGGCGGCTTGGTCATCAGTGCACTGCCACGACGGCAGCGCGTTCTGGGCGGGCTGAGCAGGCGCTCAGGCTGCCGATCCTGCACTCGGCTTGCTCCGACACGTCACATAAATATATCCTTATGTCTTACTACAACCCTACCCTCGCGGGCGCGGGCGTGGTAGCGGCACGCCGAACCGAACGCAGGAATTCCGCCATGGCCGCCGCCGACTACATCATCAAGGACCTCTCCCTCGCCGCCTGGGGCCGCAAGGAGATCGCGATGGCCGAGGACGAGATGCCCGGCCTGATGGCCACCCGGACCGAATACGGCGACTCCAAGCCGCTGAAGGGCGCGCGCGTCGCCGGCTGCCTGCACATGACCATCCAGACCGCCGTCCTCATCGAGACACTGCAGGACCTGGGCGCCGATGTGCGCTGGTCCTCGTGCAACATCTTCTCGACGCAGGACCACGCCGCGGCCGCCATCGCCGCGACCGGGACGCCAGTCTTCGCCATCAAGGGCGAGACGCTGCCGGAATACTGGGACTACGTGCGCAAGACGCTCGAATGGGCCGATGGCGGCACGCCCAACATCCTGCTCGACGATGGCGGCGACATGACGCTGCTGGTCCATTACGGCCTGCGCGCGGAGCAGGGCGACGTGGCCTTCCTCGAGAAATTCACCAACGAGGAGGAGGAAGTCTTCTTCGCGCTGATCAAGAAGTGCCTGGTGGAGAAGCCGGGCTGGTTCGCGCAACTCGCCGCCAACATCAAGGGCGTCTCCGAGGAGACGACCACCGGTGTGCACCGCCTGTACGTGATGGCGAAGGAAGGCAAGCTGCTGTTCCCCGCGATCAACGTGAACGACAGCGTCACCAAGTCGAAGTTCGACAACCTCTATGGCTGCCGTGAGTCTCTGGTGGACGCCATCCGCCGCGGCACGGACGTGATGATGGCCGGCAAGGTGGCGATGGTCGCGGGCTTCGGCGATGTGGGCAAGGGCTCCGCCGCCTCGCTGCGCAATGCCGGCTGCCGGGTGATGGTGAGCGAGGTCGATCCGATCTGCGCGCTCCAGGCTTCAATGGAGGGCTACGAAGTCGTCACGATGGAGCAGGCCGCGCCGCGCGCCGATATCTTCGTCACGGCCACGGGCAATGTGGACGTCATCACGCTCGACCACATGCGCGCGATGAAGCACCGCGCCATCGTGTGCAACATCGGCCACTTCGATTCCGAGATCCAGGTCGCCGGGCTGCGCAACATGAAGTGGGACAACATCAAGCCGCAGGTGGACGAAATCGAGTTCCCCGACGGCAAGAAGATGATCCTGCTCTCTGAAGGACGCCTGGTGAACCTGGGCAACGCCACCGGCCACCCGAGCTTCGTGATGTCGGCGTCCTTCACCAACCAGACGCTTGCCCAGATCGAGCTGTGGGCCAACCCGGGCAAGTACGAGAACAAGGTCTACACCCTGCCCAAGCACCTTGATGAGAAGGTCGCGGCCCTGCATCTCGCCAAGGTCGGCGCGACGCTGACCAAGCTCACTCCGCAGCAGGCCGGCTATATCGGCGTGCCCGAGCAGGGTCCGTTCAAGGCCGAGCAGTACCGCTACTGAGCGTAGGCGGGGGACGTGGTTTTCCCCCGCCGCCTTGCTGATCGGCGACGCGGCGTCGGCGCCAAGGCCGGCGCCGCCCAAGCATGACACGGCACACGCTCGACCAGCCATTCGCGGTGGGCGGCCGCGCCCTGCATTCGGGGCAAAAGGCACACCTTTCACTGCGCCCCGCACCGCCGGGCACCGGCATCCGCTTCATCCGCACAGATCTCGGCACCGAGGTCACCGTCGCCCCGGCTCTCGCCCAGCGGGCCATCCTGTCCACCGCGCTCGCCCTGCCCGACGGCCAACGCATTCGCACGGTCGAACACCTGCTCTCTGCCTGCATGGCCCTGGGCCTCGATGACGCCCTTGCGGTGATCGACGGGGAGGAGTTGCCCATCCTCGATGGTTCCGCCGCACCCTATTGCGCAGCCATCGCCGCCGCCGGGCTGCTCGCGACGAATACGCCGCGCCCGCATATCCGCCTCACCGAGACGATCGAAGTCACCACCGCCGACAACCGCCTGCTCCGCGCCGAACCAGCGGACCAGCTCGGCTTCGACATCACGCTCGACCTTGCCCATTGGGGCATGCTGCGCTGGTCCGGCACGCCACTGGGCGCGACCTATGTGGCCGGGATCGCCCCGGCGCGCAGCTTCCTCCGCCTCGGCCATGGCCTGGCGCAGCGGCTGAAGGGCAGCCGCGCCGAACCCGTGCTACGCGGTGCGCGCCCGTGGAACACGGCGCCGCTGTTTCGCGGCGGCATCCTGGGCGGCGCCAGGCTGCCGGCCGAGCCCGTCCGCCATCGCGCCCTGGACCTGCTGGGCGACCTTGCCCTGCTCGGCATGCCGCTGCTGGCCCATGTCACCGCGCACCGGACCGGGCACGCCCTGAACCTCGCCCTTGTCCAGGCGATCATGGCGCGGCCAGGGGCCTGGCGGGTCGAAGACCGCTGAACCCCTTGGCATCGCTTGGCGGCTTGGCCTACATGCGAGGGGATCAATCAACCAAGAAGGATGCAACGCCCGTGAATCGCCGCTTCATCATGGGTGCCGCCGCCGCGGCGCCGGTCGCACTTGCGACGCCTGCCCTCGCGCAAACCCTGCCGGAAATCCGCTGGCGCCTCGCATCATCCTTCCCGCGCAACCTCGATGTGCTGTTCGGTACGGCCGAGCGCATCGCGGCCCGCGTCGCGGCGCTGACCGACAACCGCTTCCGCATCCAGGTCTTCCCGGCCGGTGAGATCGTCCCCGCGCTGGCGGTGCTGGATGCCGTGCAGGCGGGCACCCTCGAATGCGGGCATACGGCGGCTTATTACTACTTGGGCAAGGACCCGAGCTTCGCCTTCTTCACCGCGCTGCCCTTCGGCCTCAACGCGCGCATGAACACCGCCTGGATGAACCATGGCGGCGGCAATGAGCTCGGGGCGGAGCTGTTCGACGGCTACAACATCCATGCCCTGCCCGCCGGCGACACCGGTGCGCAGATGGGCGGGTGGTTCCGCAACGAGGTGCGCAGCCTCGCGGACCTCAACGGGCTGAAGTTCCGCGTGGCCGGGCTCGCCGGGCAGGTCTTTGCCCGCCTCGGCGCGGTGCCGACGCAGGTGGCTGCCGGCGACATCTACCCCTCGCTCGAACGCGGCACGCTCGATGCGGTCGAGTTCGTGGGCCCGCATGATGACGAGAAGCTGGGCTTCCACCGGGTCGCGCGCAACTACTACGCGCCGGGCTTCTGGGAAGCGGGCGCGCGGCTGCACTTCATGTCCAACAAGGCCGCCTGGGCCGCCCTGCCCCCCAGCTACAAGGCCGCCATCGAAGTGGCGTGTGGCGAGCAGAACGCCGAGATGCTC
>JBKJNV010000529.1:0-3888 GCA_046593435.1 Roseomonas sp. | reverse complement strand
CGCCGCATCGCCCTCGGCGGCCACGACCCTGGGCAGGCCGCGCGCACGCGCTTCCGCCGCCGTTCCCCCGCCCACCGCGAAGATGGGCAGGTCTGTGGGCGGCAGCGCACGCGCGGCCGCGCGGGAGGCAAGAAGCACCGCCTGGATGCGGGGTGGCAGGACCAGCGCCACGGGCTCCAGCGTCAGCGCCGGTGCGAGCACGGGGGTGAAGCCGCGCGCGGCCACGGCCTGCGCCGTCTCGCCGGCCCCTGGCTCCGGGCGAGTGATGAGGATGTGCACGGGATCAGCCGAAGATGTCGGCGGGGCAATCCGCGCGCAGGCTGTCGCCCAGTTCCTGGCCCAGGCGCGCGGCGTCGGCGGCCGCGCCATGCAGGGCGCGCTTGAGCAGGAAGGAGCCGTCGGCGCGCGCGACCAGGCCGGTCAGGTGCAGCTCTCCACTCCCGAGCAGGCGGGCATAGCCGCCGATCGGCGTGCGGCAGGACCCGTCAAGTGCGGCCAGCATGGCGCGCTGGGCGGTCGAGACGACGCGCGCCTCGGGGTCCTCGATCCCCGACAGAAGCTCGTGCAGTTCGATATCGGTCGCGCGCACCGTCACGCCCACGATGCCCTGGCAGGCGGAGGGGACCATCGCCTCGGGGTCGAAGACGTGGCTCGCGCGGTCTTCGAGGCCCATCCGGCGCAGACCGGCCAGGGCCAGCAGGGTGGCGGCGAATTCGCCCGAGGCAACGCGGGCAAGGCGCGTCTGGATATTGCCGCGGATCAGCGCAAAGCGCAGGTCGGGCCGCGCATGCAGAAGCTGCGACTGGCGGCGGACCGAGGCGGTGCCGACCAGCGCGCCCGCCGGCAGGGCGGCGAAGTCGTCGTAGCCCGGAGCCAGCACCACCGCATCGCGCGCATCTTCGCGCTTGAGGGTGCAGGCGAGCACGATCCCCCGGGGCAGGTCGGTCTCCAGATCCTTCAGCGAATGCACGGCGAAGTCGATGCGGCGGTCCAGCAGCGCCTCATGGATTTCCTTCGCGAACAGGCCCTTGCCGCCGATCTCGGCCAGGCGCCGGTCCTGGATGGCATCGCCCGAGGTCTGGATCTGGTGCTCCTCGAAGGCATTGGCCGCGCGCAGCACCGGGCAGAACCGGGTGATGAGGTCGAGGAAGACGCGCGTCTGCTGCAGCGCGAGCGGCGAGGCGCGGGTGCCG
This sequence comes from Roseomonas sp., assembly GCA_046593435.1. Taxonomy (GTDB): domain Bacteria; phylum Pseudomonadota; class Alphaproteobacteria; order Acetobacterales; family Acetobacteraceae; genus Plastoroseomonas. Next base: position 2,695 of record JBKJNV010000529.1, on the reverse strand, counting down.
ACGCGCAGCGGCAGGGCGCGGCGGGTGTGGGGGGCGGGGCTGGCGGGGGTCATGTGGGCGTCATAGAAGCTGGGCGGCATGGGTGAAAGTACCAGTGTTGTCCGAGTGCTGGGTCTGGAGGCGAGCTGCGACGAGACCGCGGCCGCCATCCTCGACGGCCATGGCCGCATCCTGGCCGAGGCGGTTCTCAGTCAGGAGGCGGAACACGCCCGCTTTGGCGGCGTGGTGCCCGAGATCGCGGCGCGCGCGCATCTGGCCGCCCTGCCTGGCCTTGCCGCGCGGGTGCTGGAGAAAGCGGGCCTGGGCTATGGTGATCTGGCCGCGGTGGCCGGGACGGCGGGGCCCGGGTTGATCGGCGGGCTGATCATCGGCAGCGGCTTCGCCAAGGGCGTGGCCATCGCGCGCGGCATTCCTTTTTTCGCGATCAATCACCTGGAGGGGCACGCGCTGACGGCGCGCATCCCGGGCGTGCTGGATCAAGCCCCGCCCGCCTTCCCCTATCTGCTGCTGCTGCTCTCGGGCGGGCATTGCCAATGCGTGGCGGTAGAGGGGGTGGGCCGCTACCGCCGGCTTGGCACCACGCTCGACGATGCGGTGGGCGAGGCCTTCGACAAGGCGGCGAAGATGCTCGGCCTGCCCTGGCCGGGGGGGCCGCATCTGGAACGGATGGCAGCGCGCGGCGATGCGGCGGCGGTCACCCTGCCCCGCCCGCTGCTCGGCCGCGTGGGGTGTGATTTCTCCTGGAGCGGGCTCAAGACCGCGGTCGCCCAACGCGTTGCGCGCGGCGATGCGCGGGGCGAGGACATCGCGGCGGGCTTCCAGGCGGCGGTGGCCGCCGTGCTCGCGGATCGCGCCGCGCATGCGCTCGTGATGTTTCCCGAAGCGACCGCGGTTGTCGTGGCCGGTGGTGTGGCGGCCAATGGCGCGGTGCGCGCGGCGCTTGCGGATGCGGCGGCGGCGCGTGGCGTGCCGATGCTGGCCCCGCCGCTGCGGCTGTGCACCGACAACGCGGTGATGATCGCCTGGGCGGCGGTCGAGCGGCTGCGCGCGGGGCTGCCGCCGGATGGCCTCGGCCACGCGCCGCGGCCGCGCTGGCCGCTCGATGAATTGAACGCTGCGGACGCGCTGCTATGACGCTGATTTGGCGACCCCCGTGCGGGGCTCCGCGGTGGTCTTGTGACCGGCCCGAGATCAGGCCGCGCCTTTCCCATGATGATGCTGGCCGAACGCGACACGCGTCGCGCTCGGCCGCCCCAGGAAGGATCACCAAAGTAGCCCCCTTCAGTCGCCAGGGCGAATCCCGGCCGCCTGGACGATGCCGCGGAATTTTTCCAACTCGGTGCTCCAGAAGCCGGCGAAATCGCGCTGGTTCCGGAAAATGATGGGCGTCGCAAGCCGTTGGAAGCCTTCGATCACGGCGGGCGCACGCAATGCGCGTTCGCAGGCGGCCTCCATCCGGACCAGGAACTCCGGCGGCGTGCCGGCCGGGGCAAAAATCCCCGACCAGATGGAATAGATCAAGTCCAGTCCCTGCTCGCGCGCCGTGGGTGTGTCCGGAAATTCCGGCGTGCGGCGCTCGGCCAGGAGCGCCACGGCCTGGAGGTTGTTGGCGCGTAGCGTGCCCGGTTGGTCGGCAAAGATGCTGACATCGCCGCGCAGCAGTGCCGTCACCGCCTCGGCATTGCCGCGATAGGGGATGTGCGTCATCGGCACGCCCGCCGCGCGGGCCAATGCCACGGTGGCGATATGTGGCAAGGAGCCCGGGCCGGTGGAGCCGAAATTGAAGCCGCCATTGGAGTCCCGCGCGCGGGAGGTCACCTCGGCCAGGCTGCGCAGCGGGCTGCCAGGGGCGGACATCAACACCACGGGCGTATCCGCCACCTGGCAGATCGGCGCGAAATCGGCGGGCCGATAGGGCAGGTCGGCGCGGAAATGCGGCTGTATCGCCATGGCGCCGATGGGCGAGAGCAGCAGCGTACGGCCATCCGGCCGGGCGCGCGCGACTTCGGTCGCGCCAATGCCGCCCGCAGCACCCGCGCTGTTCTTGATGAGCACCTGGGTGCCCATGGCGGCCGAAAGCTCGGGCGCCAGCAGGCGGCCCATCAGGTCCGAAGGTCCGCCCGCCACGAAATTCACGACAAGGGTGATGGGGGCCTGGGCAAAGGCCGGCAGCGCGAATGCCATGAGCACAAGTCCGGCGATAAAGCTTCGCATGATCGTTCTGCCCTTTTGTCGCGTCCGCTTCTGCAGCTCGTTCCGACAACGCTAGCAAGCTGCCGGCGGTCTGTCAGGCATGTTCGCGCGGCACGCATGCGGCAGCGCGAGGGGACGAACAAACGGGCTCAATCGGCAACGGGATGGAGGTCATCGGCCAGCCCAGCTTCGGGCACAGCTTCACCAACCCGCAGCTGCGCCGCTACCCCTCGAACCAGGGCGAGACGGGGGAGACGGTCTGCCCCGATGGCCAGGTTGCCAAATGGCTCAAGGCGATGCGCGACGAGAAAGCCTGCTACTGGGCCAAGGTGCCGTTCATGTCGCGGGAGGAACTGGCCGCGTCCCTGTGAGGCGGCAACTCCGCGGCGAGGGCGCCGTTGCTCGCTGTGAACCCAGCGGAGCGCGCCGATGCCCACCTTCAAGACGACGGACGGAACCGACATATTCTACAATGATTGGGGCAGCGGGCGCCCCGTCATCC
>JBKJNV010000482.1:0-3067 GCA_046593435.1 Roseomonas sp. | reverse complement strand
AATGGCAATGGCGCCCTGGCTCGCCGCGAGCTCAGCGGCGGGCACCAGCGCCGCGCGGGCGGCGTCATGCTCCTCGGCCAGGCGCGCGAGCGCTGCTTCGGCCCGCCGGGCCCGCGTCTCGGCCGCGGCGAGGGCAGCGCGCGCCTGTTCGCTGGCGGCCGCCCCGTGCGCGGCGGCCTCGGTCGCGCGTTCGGCGTCGCGCTCTGCCATCCGCGCGGCATCCTCGGCCAGAATCAGCGCCTCATGCGCAGCCTCGATGCGGCCGGGCAGGGCGGCGTCGGTCTCCGCGAGCGATTCCGCCTCGCTGTCCAGCCGGCCCAGCGCGGCGGCGGCGTCGCGGGCTGAACCTTCGGCCAGCGCCAGGTCCTGGGTGATCTGGGCAAGCCGCGCCTCGGCGGCCGCAAGGGCGGCCCGGGCGCGCGCTTCCTCCCGCCCGAAGCCCTCCTGCTCCACGCGGCGCCGCTCCAGCGCGGTGCGCGCCTCGGCCTCGGCGACGCGCGGGCTGGGCAGGGCCTGTTCGGCCACGTGCAGGTCGATCGCGGCGGCTTCGGCGGCCTGCTCGGCCTCACGAACCGCGTGCTGGGCGCCCGCCTGTTGCGCGCGCGCGGCGGCCAACGCAGCGTCGGCGCGGGCGGCGAGCAGCGCGAGCCACTCGCCCTCCGCGGCGCGGACGAGACCCGAGATGTTGCGGTACCGGTTGGCCTGCCGCGCCTGGCGCTGCAGCGATTGCCGCTGGGTGTCGAGCGCGCCGAGCAGGTCCTCCGCCCGGGCCAGGTTCTGCTCGGCTTGGCGCAGCTTCAGCTCGGCCTCGTGCCGGCGGGCGCGCAGGCCGGAGATGCCGGCGGCCTCCTCCAGCACCTGGCGCCGATCTTCCGGGCGCGCCTGGATCAGCGCCGAGACGCGCCCCTGGCTCACCATCGCCGAACCCCGTGCGCCGGAGCCGATATCGGCGAACAAGGTCTGCACGTCACGCGCGCGCAGTTCGCGCCCGTTCACCTTGAAAGCGGAGCCCTCGCCACGCGAAATGCGACGGGTGATTTCCAGCTCCGCGACACTGTCATTGGGCGGCGGGGCGAGGCCTGCGGCATCTTCGAGCGTCAGGGTCACCTCGGCCATGTTCCGGCCCGGGCGGGCGGCGGTGCCGGCGAAAATGATGTCGTCCATCTCGCCGCCGCGCAGCGACCGCGCGGAGCTTTCGCCCATTGCCCAGCGCAGCGCCTCGACCACGTTCGACTTGCCACAACCATTCGGCCCGACGATGCCGGTCAGGCCAGGCAGCACCTCGACATTCGTCGCCTCAGAAAAACTTTTAAAGCCGGCAATGCGGATGCGGCTGAGCGTCGCTGTCCGGGCGGCGCGATCATGGAACTCGGCACGCGGGGCATGCGCGGTCGACGTCAGCGCCGACGCATTTTCGTCGCCGCCGGAAGGTTCCTCAATGCCGGGCGGGCCGGCATCGGGGTTGGCCATGCTCAGCGCGCGACTTCCTGCACGAAGCGATCAAAGGGGATAGCGCCGGCGACCGTCCGCGTGCCGAAGGCGAAGGTCGGCGTGGATTGTACGTTGAATTCGCGCTCGGCGCGCAGGCGCTGCTCCAGGATCCCGCGCTGCAAGGTCTCGCTCGTCCATGCCTCGTCGAAGGCTTCGCGTGCCATCCCCGCGAGTGCGGCGATGCGGAACACCTCCTCCTTGTTGTCGATCCCCCGCGTGAAAGCCCAGCGGCTCTGGGTGGCGAACAGCGCGCCGATATAACCCTCGTAGCGGTCGGCCGGCAGCGCGCGGCCCACGGCGGCGGCGGCGAGGCCAAGCTGGTCCAGCGGGAAGTCGCGCCAGACCATGCGCACGCGCCCCGTCTCGACCAGCTGCGCCTTCACCTGCGGCCAGGTCTCATTGTGGAAGGTCGCGCAATGCGAGCAGGTGAGTGAGAAGAATTCCGTCACCACCATCGGCGCGGTCGGGCTGCCGGTGCTGCGCTCGGCCAGGCGTGGGTCGGCGGGGCTGGCCGCCGCCGCAGGAGAAGCCGGGGCCCCGGGCGAAGCAGGCGCCGTGGCGGAGGAGGCCGGCGGCGGCGTCTGGGCGGCGGCACCGGATGGCGCCTGTGCTTGGCGGGGCCAAAGCTGCCAGCCGGCGAGGCCGCCGACGACAGCAAGCCCACTGGCGATGACGAGGGTACGGCGCGGCACGGGCATCGAGGAATCCTCCGAACGTCTCAGCGTGGCTTCCGATAGACGCTGTACGCCAGCTTTTCCAGCGCCGCCCGTAATTCCGCGGAGCCAACCTCCGTGATCGCGACCTCGACGCGCGGCGGGAGCGGCGCCTGGGAGCGGGGCCGCGCCTGAGGGGAAGCGGGCGGCGCTTCCTGAACGAAGCGGAGTCGCTGCACCGCGGCACCGCCGATTTGTTGGTTGATCCGCGCCATGATTTCCCCGGCCATATGGCTGAGTTCCATGGCGACGGGGCCTGAACAGGCCAAAGTCAGGGTGCCGGCCGAGAACTTCCGCGGGAAGGTCACGGCAGCAAGCGCGGGTCCGATCAGGCTGGGCCAATCGGCCATCAGCTGGGCGCCGGCCGGGCTGCGGCGCTTGAAGGCCGGGCGGGTGATGCGCGGCAGCAGTGCCGCGAGGGGGCGCGGGCCGCCGAAAAACCGGTCATTCTCCTTGGCCATGCCCTCCGCCTCCCTCCTGCTCGCCTGGTATGACCGACACCGCCGCACGCTGCCCTGGCGCGGAACGCGTGATCCTTACCGCGTCTGGCTCTCCGAGGTCATGCTGCAACAGACAACGGTCGCGGCCGTAACGCCGCGCTATACCCGTTTCCTGGTGCGATTTCCTGACATTGCCTCGCTCGCCGCCGCCCCGTGGGAGGAACTGGCCGAGGAATGGGCTGGCCTGGGCTACTACGCCCGGGCGCGCAACCTGCACGCGGCGGCCCGCGCCGTCATGGCGCGGGGCGGCTTCCCCGGTGACGCGGCTGGGCTCGCGGTGCTGCCGGGGATCGGCACCTATACCGCCGCCGCCGTCGCCGCCATCGCTTTTGGGGAGCCGGTGATGCCGGTCGATGGCAATGT
>JBKJNV010000420.1:0-2856 GCA_046593435.1 Roseomonas sp. | reverse complement strand
GGAGAGCGCATGGCTGAACAAGCGCGCGGAGAGCGCATGGCTGAACAAGCGTGCGGAGAGCGCATGGCTGAACAAGCGCGCGGAGAGCGCAAGGCTGAACAAGCGCGCGGAGAGCGCATGGCTGACCGAGCGCGCGGAGAGCGCATGGTTAGCGAAGCGCGCGCCGCGCATGGCTGAGCGCGGCATGACCCTGGACGGGGTGCGCCGTGGCGCGCGCGCCGCCTTGCCCCTGGTGATCGGCACCTTCCCCTTTGGCATTGTCGTGGGCATCATCTCGGACGCCAAGGGGCTGTCGATGGCCGAGACGCTGCTGATGTGCGCGGTGGTCTTCGCCGGCTCCTCGCAATTGCTCGCACTCGAACTTTGGGCGGACCCGGCACCGATCCTGGCCGCCGCCATCGCTGCCTTCGCCGTCAATATCCGGCTCGCCCCCATGGGCGCGGCGCTCGCGCCATGGCTGAACCGGCTGCAGGGCTGGCGGCTGTGGGGTACGCTCGCGACGCTGGTCGATCATTCCTACGCGCTCTCGGCGGCCGAGATGCAGCGCGGCGGGCGTGATGCCGGCTACCTGCTCGGCGTGGGCATCGCGCTTTGGGTGTTCTGGATGCTGGCGGTCGCACTCGGGCATGGCTTGGGCAGCGTGGTGCGGGTGCCGCCGGGGCATCCGCTGTATTTCGCCGCCGCGGCGACCTTCTGCGCCATCCTGGTGCCCTTTTGGCGTGGCGCGCGGCGTGACCTCGCGCCGTGGGTGCTGAGCGCTGCCATCGCGCTGCTGCTGTGGTGGTCCGGGCTGCCGCAGCCCTGGCCGCTGATCGCCGGCGCGCTCGCCGGGGCGGCGGTGGGTGCGGCGCGCAGCGAGGCGCGTGCATGATGCCGCCGCCCCGACTGCCTTATGCGGGGACTACAGCTTCCGGCCTGCTCCGCAGGCCGCGAGCCCGAATGGGCGAACGCCGGCAGTCCGGCGAGCCAAGCAGGCGGAGCCTGCGCCCGGCGCCTCAGGGCATCATGCCATGATCCGCGGTGATGTCCTGGCCGCGATCGTGGCGATGGCGGCGGCGACCTATGCCTGCCGGGCCGGCGGCTACGTGATCCTGCGGGCGGTGCGCGTGCCGCCCTATGTCCAGCGCATGCTGGCCAACCTGCCGGGGCCGCTGTTCTGCGCCTATGTGGCGCCGAGCCTGGCGCAGTGGGGGCTCGCCGGCTGGGTGGCGGGTGCCGCGGTGATGGCGGTGCAGATCGCCACGCGCAACATGGCCGCCTCCATCCTCAGCGGGGTTGCGGCAATGGCGGCGCTTCAGGCGCTGGGCTGACCGGCGGCGGTGGGGCGGCCTGCACGGCGGCCAATGGCGGCGACAGCATCGCGATCCCCTCGGCGTGGAAGACCTGCTGCACGCGGCTGTTGAATTCGCGCTGCACCGGCCAGCGCTGCATGGGATCCGTCTTGATCCGGCAGCGCAGGACCATGGCGTTGTCGTTGAACTTCTCCACGCCCATCACGTCCAGCTCATCACGGATCGCGGTGCGCCAGCGCGTCTCACCCCGCATTTCGGTGATGATGTCCTTCAGCAGCCCGGTCACCCGCTCAAGGTCCTGGTTGTAGGCGATCGAGATGTCATGCACCGAGAAGCCGAAGTCGCGGGTCTGGTTGGTCACGGTCGTGACCGCGCTGAACGGGATGATGTGAACGCTGCCATCGATGGCGCGCAGCTTGATGGAGCGGATGGAGAGCTGTTCCACCACGCCTGACAGGCCGCCCAGCTGGACCACGTCGCCCACCGCCACCGCATCCTCGAACAGCAGGAAGATGCCGGTGATGACGTCCTGCACCAGCTTCTGGCTGCCAAAGCCGATGGCGAGCCCGATCACGCCCGCGCCGGCCAGCAGGGGCGCCACGTTGACGCCGATCTCGCTGAGCGTGTTGAGCGCGAGGAAGACCACGATCACCACCATCAGCGCGGTGCGCAGCATGGGCAGCAGGGTGCGCACGCGGGCCGAGCGCGAGGCCTGCGCATCGCGCGCGAGGCGGACCAGGTAGCGCGCGATGGCGGCGTTCACCACCTCCCACACCAGCACCGCGAGGAAGACCGTGAACCCGATCGACAGCATCGAGCCGAGCAGCTTGTTGCCCAGCTGGCCCTGCTTGAACCAGGCGAAGGCATCGAGGCCCCAGGCTTCCAGCAGCACCAGCACAGCGATGATGGTGATGATCGCCGAGACGCCGCCCTTCAGCGTGGGGACGTAGCGGTTGGCCCGCGCCTCCAGCCCCGGATAGCGGAGTGCCAGGTCCGGCCCCACGCGGAAGCCGCGTTGGATGCCGCGGCGCGCGACCACGTCGAGGAACTTGGCCGCAAAGCCGATCAGCACCGTTGCGGCCGAGACGCGGGCGAGGCGGTAGAAGCCGTCGCGCACCTCCAGCGCCCAGACGCCCCAGGCCGCGAACAGCCACAGGATGGCGACCAGGTGCCAGACCTCGGCCAGCCGGTCGCGCAGGCCACGGGCGAGGCGGCGGGCCGGGCCGGGGTCCACGCCCTCGGCCAGGTCGGGCGCGCGCAGCACCTCGGCCACGGCGGCGCGGTTCTGCAGGATGACGATGACGAGCAGGAGCGTGACGGCCAGCAGGCAGGCGCGCGTGATCGCGTCATAGGCGGACCAGGGCAGGCCGAACAGCAGCCCGGCCTCGGCGGCGGCGAACCCCGCCACCAGCACCAGCGTGATGCGGCGCAGCCAGACGGTGATGTAGGCCGCCGTCTCATCGGCCACCGGCAGCAGGCGCAGCTGCGCCGAGGCGGGCGAGAGCAGCATACGGCTGGACGCCATCACCGCGCGGGAGATCATATAGGCGTTGTTGACCGTGAG
>JBKJNV010000419.1:0-13846 GCA_046593435.1 Roseomonas sp. | reverse complement strand
GGTTGCCGTAGCGCACGGTGGTGAATCCGAAGGCAGGGCGGTGGTGCAGCACACAGGCGCGCCCGGCCACGTCCAGCGCCCCGGCCAGGTAGCGTGCCATGAAATTCTGTGGCGCATCCCCGGCGGCGTCCAACAGCATCCGCGCCGAGGTCAGCGCCATGCGCCGGAAGGGCGCGGCGATGTCATCGTGCAGGGAAGTCAGGCTATAGAGCATGGGCGACGCTTCTCCGCGCGGCGGTGCAGTGCAGCGTATCTTGCGTCACGATGAATTGATATCCTGCTCACTTCGCGGAGAAAGGTCGGAACCATGGCGGATTCTGTCTTGTTCATCACCAGCCGCAACTACTCCTCATGGTCGCTGCGTGGCTGGCTGCTCTGCCGCATCGCCGGGTTGCCCTTCCGAACAGAATCCATCTCGCCCGATGATCCGCGCGTGAAGGAGGAGTTGCTCATGCGTGCCTCCTCCATCCGCTACCCTGCCTTGGTGCATGGCGATGTGAAGGTGTGGGACACGCTGGGCATCGCGGAATACCTTAATGAGACCTTTCCCGATGCCGGGCTGCTGCCAAAGGATCGCCAGGCGCGCGCGCTGTGCCGCTCGATCTCGGGCGAGATGCATTCGGGCTTCTCCGCCCTGCGCTCATCCCTGCCGATGAACATCCGCGCGCGGCGGCCGGGCTTTCGCGTCTGGTCCGGGCCGCGCGCCGACATCGCGGCAGTGAATGCGATCTGGGAGGATTGCATCGCGCGGTATGGCGGGCCGTTCCTGTTCGGTGCGAGGCCCACCATCGCCGATGCGATGTTTGCCCCCGTGGTCACCCGCTACATCACCTATGACGTCGCCATTGAGGGCGCGTGCCGCACCTTTGCCGATGCGGTGCTGGGCTGGGACGCGATGGTCGACTGGATGCGCGACGCGCTTGCGGAGCCTGAGGAAATCGAGGAACTCGACATCGAGTTCTGATCGCCTGCGGACCCGAGTTCCCGGCCAAGCGGCTGCGTGTCGAGCAGCAAATTCCCCCGCGGGGCAGCGACAATCGGAGGGTGATCGGCCGCTGCCTGCTGCTCGCAGGACCCAGGACCCATCCTCCCCCATCAAATTCGGCTGTTCGATCCGCACCGCCGCGGAGGCAGTCGGATTGGACATTCGCGGACACGTGATCGGGGGGGGCGGCATCCGGCAATCAACGCCGCGCGTAGCAAGGTGTCGGCATGCCGCCGGTCCAGGCGTTCTTGGCGCCTGCTTACCACCCACGGAGTATTACAATGTCGAAAACGAAATCACACGACGCCAGGAGCGACGCTTCGACGCATGGCGGCGGCAATGCACGTGACGGAGGATTTGGGGATCTGGTGCAGAGCTTCCAGGCCGGCGACGAGTTCTACACGGTGCAGATCAACGAGCTCAACGGGTCGGGCGTGAGCGGCGGGGCGCTGCTGATCGTCGATAATGGCGATACGCCTGACAACCTGCTCGACGACACGCTGACAGTGGTGATCGCGGCGAACGGGCTGGAGGCTGACCAGATTCACATCCAACATATTCACGGTGAGGATGGCACGGACGCTGTCACGCCGCCGTCCTCGGCCGATGCCGACGGCGACGGCTTCGTCGAGCTCGCCGAGGGGTTGCCCTTTTATAAGGGCATCCTGCTGAACCTTACCTCACCCCAAGGCAGCGGGCTGGAGGGCTTCCCGACAGCGCCGGGCGGCTCGATCTTCTTCTCGTCGACCTACCATCTGCATCCTGACACGTCCGACACCGACCATGGCGGGCACGCCAGCGGCGACGTGATCAACAACTTCGCCGACCTCGACGAATACGAAATCGTCCTGCACGGCATGACGGTCGGCGCTGTCGGAGACGGCACGCCGGGCGAAGTGGATGGCACTGCCGGCTATAAGCTCGTGCTGCCCGTGGCATCTGGCGAGATAGAGCGGCTTGAAGACGTCAATGGTGTGTCAGCGCTCGCGCACCTGCGGAATGCGTTTGACGGCCACGGATCGAATGGTGGTGATTGGATGCTTTAAACGATAGGTCAGGCGGAGCGAGGCAATCATCGCCACGCTCCGCCGCGGCCCGGATCTGCCAGAGCAGCGACGGATCATGTCGCAGCGAACCATTGGACGCACCCCTGAGTCCGGTTGCAAAAGGCGGAAGTGGGACAGTGCGGCGCTATTGGCGGAGCTCCGCAAAGGAGCCCTGTCCCCGGTCGCACGGCATGGGCGTCATCTGGGCGGCGCGCTGGTCCAGGGGGTGGGTGCCGGCACGGGGCAGGGGCCTTCGGCGTCGGTGCTGCCGAAATCCGCCGGGCCGACGATCTCGAGGTATTCCATGTCCGGCGAGTAGTCGAACAGGTAGTGGATGATGCCCGGGCGCTGGTGGATGCAGTCACCGGCTTCGACCAGCGTTTCCTTGTCCTCGTACATGAACTTTGCCCAGCCCTTGGTCATCAGCACGATCTGGAACTCGCACTGATGGGTGTGCCAACCGGTGCCCTTCTTCGGCGCCTCGTTCGCGCGGACCAAATGGGCGATAACGCGCCCGCCGGTGGCCGCGGCGATGCCGAGGTCGCGGTATTCGAAGAAGCTGCGCAGCCCCTCCTTGCGCCAGGGCGTATCGGCGGGTTTCACGTGCGAGAATAGGTTGACGATCGGTTGGTCGAGCATGCCTGAGCCTCCGTGCAGCGGACCGAAGGCGCCCCCAGCGTCTGGGTTTGCGTACTGGCGCTCCTCGTAGATCCGCATCGTCGCTCGCGGCGCATTCCGGACGCAAATAAATTCGCTGCACTGCAGCAAAATTCAGCGCGATGCCGGGCACCATGATGCACCGGGCTTCCGGCGCGTGGCCCGCGCCCCTATCCTGTGCCGCGACTGCACCGGAATGGAACGAGAATGACCTTACAGGGCAAGCCTAGGCCGGCGATCACCGATGATGCGGGGCGCATCCGGATGCTCAAGGCCATCGAGAAGAAGCTGCTCTGGCTCTCGGCCTGGATGATCCACACGGCCAACCACATCCGGCCGAACCGGGACGGGCTGAAGGTGGGCGGGCACCAGGCCTCCTGCGCCTCGATCATCTCGGTGATGACGGCGCTGTATTTCGACATGCTCAAGCCGTCCGACCGGGTCGCGGTGAAGCCGCATGCCGGGCCGGTCTTCCATTCCATCAACTATCTGCTCGGCCGGCAGTCGCTGGAGAAGATGTCCACGCTGCGCGAATTCGGCGGGATCCAGCCCTACCCGTCGCGGGTGAAGGACGGGGCGGAGGTGGATTTCTCCACCGGCTCGGTCGGCCTGGGCGTCGCACTCACCACCTTTGGCGCGCTCGTGCAGGATTATGTCCACCTCCATGGCCTCGCGCGCGCGGACGTGCCCCGGGGCCGCCACATCGCGCTGGTGGGTGATGCCGAGCTCGACGAGGGCAACATCTATGAGGCCCTGCTGGAAGGGTGGAAGCACGACGTCCGCGATGTCTGGTGGGTGATCGACTACAACCGCCAGAGCCTGGATTCCGTGGTGCCGGACCGGCTGTTCGGCCGCATCGAGGGCCTGTTCCGCGACATGGGCTGGAACGTCGTCACGCTCAAATACGGCCGCAAGCTGCTCGCCGCCTTCGCGCGCGAGGAAGGCGAGACGCTGCGCCGCTGGATCGATGACTGCCCCAACAGCCTCTACTCGGCACTGACCTTCCAGGGGGGGGCGGCCTGGCGCAATGCGCTGCTGTCCGAGCTTGGCCGGGTGCCCGGCGTGCGCGCCATCATCGACCCGCTCTCCGATGACGAGCTGTCGGCGCTGATGACCAATCTCGGCGGCCACGATATCGAGACGATAAGCGAGGCCTTCCGCGCCCAGGATGCCGAGGGCGACCAGCCCACCTGCTTCATCGCCTACACCATCAAGGGCATGGGGCTGCCCTTTGCCGGCCACAAGGACAATCATTCGGGGCTGATGACGCTGGAGCAGATGAACCTGTTCCGCCAATCGATGAACATCCGCCCCGGTCACGAGTGGGATTTCTTCGAAGGGCTGGACGTCCCCGCCGCCGAGCTGCGCGCCTTCATCGACGGCGTGCCCTTCGCCACACCCATCGCTGCCGAAGGCCGCGCGCTCTCCTCGCCCACCATCCACGTGCCGGCCATCCTGCCGACACCTGGCGCGGCGGCGGGGCGCGTCGTGTCCACACAGGCGGCCTTCGGTGAGATGCTGGCCGAGATCGGGCGCGGCAACGGCGAGTGCGCCGACCTCGCCGCGCGCATCGTGACGACCAGCCCCGATGTGACGGTCTCGACCAATCTCGGCCCCTGGGTGAACCGGCGCGGCATCTTCGACCGGCACAAGAAGAACGACGTCTTCCGCGACGCGAAGCTCGCCTCGGCGCAGCGGTGGGGAATGTCGCCGGAGGGTCAGCATATCGAACTCGGTATCGCCGAGCAGAACCTGTTCCTGGTGCTCGGCGCGCTGGGGCTTTCGCACAGCCTGTATGGCGCGCGGCTGCTGCCGGTGGGGACGGTGTACGACCCCTTCGTCAACCGTGGCCTCGATGCGATGATCTATGGCTGCTACCAGGATGCGCGCTTCATGCTGGTCAGCACGCCATCGGGCATCACGCTCGCGCCTGAGGGCGGGCAGCACCAGTCGATCAACACGCCCCTGCTGGGCATGGCGCAGGACCGGATGGCCGCGTTCGAGCCGACCTACGCCGATGAGCTGGCGGTGCTGCTGCGGCATGGCTTTTCCCACATGCAGGCGCCAGAGGGGTCGTCGGTCTGGCTGCGCCTGTCCACGCGCACGCTGACCCAGCCGGACCGCCGCATCGACCCGGAAGCGGTGATCGCGGGCGCGCATTGGGTGGTCCCGCCGGCAGAGGGCGCACGCATCGCCATCGCCTACCAGGGCCCCGTCGCACCCGAGGCCGAGGCTGCGTTTGCCGAGCTGCGGGCGGAGGAGCCGGGTGCGGGGCTGCTCGCCATCACCTCGCCGGACCGCCTGCATGCGGAATGGTTGAAGGCGCGCCGCGCGGGCCGGGGCGGGGCGCGTGCGGGCTCCCATATCGAGCGGCTGCTGGCACCCATGGCGCCGGGGTCAGCTATGGTGACCATCCTCGATGGCCATCCCGCCGCTCATGCCTGGCTGGGCGCGGTGCGCGGGCAGCGCGTGGTCCCGCTCGGGGTGGACCGGTTCGGGCAGGCCGGCGACATCCCCGCGTTGTATGCCGAATACGGGCTGGATGAGAGCGCTATCCTGGATGCCTGCGCGGAGGCGCTGCTGGGGTAGTGCGCAATGGGCGAAGGGGGCGCAGGCGGGTGCAACCGCGTGCGCCGTGGGCAGAGCCCGCGCCGCCAGGGTGTCATTCCTCTAGGAAGGCGGTTTACCGACCGGCCACATCGGACCTAGCCTGCCTCCCATCCATCGAGGGGGACCCCGCGTGCCGCATCACCTTCACCGGCTTTTGCTGGCCATGCTGCTCGCAGCCGGCACCTGGGTCACCCCCGCGCGCGCCCAGACCGTCAATGCGGTTCTGGAAGCCGAGATCGTCACCCTCGACCCGCACTTCACGCCCGCCTACATCACCCGCACCTTCGGCTACATGGTCTTCGACACGCTCTTCGCGATGGATGCGGAAGGCCGCGTCCAGCCGCAGATGGTCGAAGCCTGGACAGCATCGCCCGATGGGCTGACCTGGTCCTTCACGCTGCGCGAGGGTCTCGCCTGGCATGACGGCACGCCCGTCACCGCGGCGGATTGCGTGGCCTCGATCCGCCGCTGGGGCACGCGCAGCGCCATCGGCTCGCGCCTGCTTGCCGCGACCGCGAGCATCGAAGCGAATGACGCCCGCCGCTTCACCCTGACGCTGAAGGAGCCCTTCGGCCTCGTGCTCGACACGCTGGGCACCACCTCCTCCCCGGTGCCGTTCATGATGCCCGCGCGGCTTGCCGCGACGCCGGGGACCGAGCGCATCACCGACATCGTGGGCTCCGGCCCCTTCGTCTATGACCGCGCCCAGCACCGGACCGGGGACCGGATGACGCTGCGCCGCAACGCCGCCTATCGGCCCCGCGCAGAGCCCGCGAGCGGCCTCGCCGGGGGCAAGCGCGTGAACATCGCCGCACTTGAAATCCGCGTCGTGCCCGATGGCGCCACGGCGGTCGCCGCCATGCGCGCCGGCGAGATCGACTACATGCAATACGCCCCGTTCGACCTGCTACCGGCGCTTGAGCGCGACCGGCGCGTGCGGGTGATGGGCTTCACCGGCCTTGACATGTTCACCGGCCACTACCGGACCAACGCCGCCACCGGCCCCTTCGCCGACCCCGCCATCCGCCGCGTGCTGCTGCATCTGGTCGACCAATCCGAGGTTATGGCGGGGATGGGGCTGACCGGCGCCTTCTCGCGCACCTGCAACGCCTTCTTCATCTGTGGCTCGCCCTACGAAACCGATGTCGCGACCGAGCCGATGCGCACCCCGTCAATCGAGGCGGCGCGCACCGCGCTGCGGCAGACCCGCTACAATGGCGAACCGGTGATCGTCCTCGTCGCCAATGACCTCGAAGCGCCGCGCATCTCGTCGGAAATCCTCGCCGACCGGCTGCGGCGCGCGGGCTTCAACGTGGATATGCAGGTGATGGACTGGGCCTCCGTCCTGGCCCGGCGCACGCGGCGTGATGGCTGGCATGTGTTCGGCGTGCACGCGCTCGGCGTGGACCTGCATTCCCCGCTCACCAACTCCGTGGTGGGTTTCAACTGCACCAACGCGCTCACCGGTGGCTTTCATTGCGTCGAGGCGCTGACGCCGCTGTTCGCCGCCTTCGCCGCCGCGCCGACGCTGGAGGCGCGCCAGGCGATCGTCGCGCAGATGCAGACCATCATCTACGGGCAGGCGATGGCGATACCCTTCGGGCAATTCGCGCAGCCCGCCGCCTATCGCGCGCAGCTGGACGGGCTGCTGCCCTCCGCCATTCCGCTGTTCTGGAACGTGGCGAAGCGATAGGCCGATGTATGACGTGATTGTGGTGGGCGCCGGTTCCGCCGGCGCCCCGCTCGCTGCCCGCCTTTCCGAAGACGGAAACCGCCGCGTGCTGCTGCTCGAAGCCGGGCGCGACTGGCGCTCGGCCGATGCCCCCGCCGCGCTGCGTTCGGCCAACATCATCCCCTTCATGCACGACCCGGCGCACCAGGCCGCCTGGCAATGGCCGGGGTTGATGACGCGCCGCACCGCTGTGCAGGAGCCCCGCTTCTACTGGCGCGGCAAGGCCATGGGTGGCTCCTCCGCGGTCAATGCCCAGATCGCGATCCGCGGCGTCCCCGCCGCCTTCGATGCCTGGGCCGAGGTCGGCTGCGAGGGCTGGTCCGCGCGCGACGTGCTGCCGCTCTATGACGCCATCGAGGACGACGCCGACACCGGCACCGCGCCGGGGGTCCGTCGCGGCGGACCGCTGCCGGTCTTCCGCATGCCACAGGAGTCTTGGGGGGCAATGGACCGCGCCTTCCGCGACGCGGCGCTTTCCGCCGGCTATCCCTGGAAGGATGACCTCAACGCGCCGGAGGGCGAGGGCATTTCCTGCAATCCGATCAACCTGCGCGACGGCAAGCGCATCACCACCAATGATGGCTACCTCGAGCCCGCGCGCGGGCGCGAGAACCTGACGATCCGGGGCGGCGCGCTGGTCGACCGCGTGGTCTTTGACGGCCGCCGTGCGCGCGGCGTCCGTGTCCGGTTCGAAGGCGAGGCGGAATGGCAGGAGATCACGGGCCAGGAGATCATCCTCTGCGCCGGCGCCATTCACTCACCCACCATCCTGCTGCGCTCCGGCATCGGCCCGGCTGGCGAACTTGCGGCACTGGGCATTGCCGTGATGCAGGACCTGCCCGCCGTCGGCCGCCATCTGATGGACCACCCGATCCTGCGCGCCAGCATCACACTCACCGATGCCCACCGCGCGCAGGGTGCGGATGCGCGCCACACCAACTGCTGCCTCACCTATTCCTCCGGCCTGGGCGGGGGCGGTGAGCGCGACATGATCATGATCGCCTACAACCACCGCGGCCTGTCGCCGGATGCGGAGCCGGCACCGCAGGGTGCGGTCGGCGTCGCGCTCTACGATGCTTTCTCCCGCGGCAGCCTGCGCCTCGCCTCCGCGGACCCGGAGGCGCAGCCCACCGTCGACGAGAACATGCTCGATGATCCCCGCGACCGCCTGCGCCTGCGCGACGGGGTGCGGCGCCTGGCGCGCCTGACCGCCCTCGCGCCGCTGCGCGGCATCGCCAGCGCCATCGAGTTTGGCGAATCAGGTCTCTCCATGCCCGAAGCCGCCGGGCTCGACGATGCCGAACTGGACGCGATCATGCTGCGCGAGGCCGGCGACATCCAGCACGCCGCCGGCACTTGCCGGATGACGGCCCATGAGGAACCGCGCGGGGTGGTGGACCCTGACCTCAAGGTGCGGGGCGTGGCCGGCCTGCGCGTGGCCGACGCCTCCATCATGCCCACCGATTGCCGCGCCAACCTGCATTTTACCTGCGTGATGATCGGCGAGGCGCTCGCCCGGCGGATGCGGGCCTAGGCATCAGGGGGCCGGGCAGGGGGGTGCGGCGCCCTCCTGCCGGACCCATTGCCTTTGACATTCGCCCCATCCGCGCTACACGCCCCCTCTTCTCGGCCGCAGGCGCGTCGCGGGCGTGGTGGAATTGGCAGACACGCTGGATTTAGGTTCCAGTGGCGCAAGCCGTGGGGGTTCAAATCCCTCCGCCCGCACCAACGCGCCCGCCGCGGCCTCCCGGTGTTTTCAGCGAACAGGTGTGACGTCCGATGCAGGTGACCGAAGTTGCGAATGAAGGCCTCAAGCGGGCTTTCTCCATCACCGTCTCGGCGACCTCGATCGCTGCGGACCGCGACAAGCGGCTGCAGGCGTTGGCCAAGGACATGAAGATCCCCGGCTTCCGCCCGGGCAAGGTGCCGGCGCACATCGTCAAGCAGCGCTACGGCCAGGCCGTCATGGGCGAGGTGCTGGAGCAGTCGGTCGAAGACGCCTCGCGCCAGGTCGTCACCGACCGCGGCCTGCGCCCGGCGCAGCAGCCCAAGATCGAGGTGGTGAACTTCGCCGACGGCGCCGACCTGGAATTCCGCATGGATTTCGAGATCCTGCCGGAAATCCCGATGCCCGATTTCTCCGCCATGGCCATCGAACGCCTGAAGGCGGAGCCCTCCGAGGAGGCGATCCACAAGGCGCTGGAAAACATCGCCGCCCGCAACAAGTCCTTCGAGGAGATCGCGGAGGTGCGTCCCGCGGCCGTGGGTGACGTCGTCTCGGCCGATTTCGTCGGCCGCGTGGTGCCCAACCTGCTCGCCAACCCCGGTGTCGAGGGTGCCGCGGCGCCGGCCACCCTGCCGACCGGCTTCGAGGCCATCGACGGTGCGGCCGTGACTGTGGTGGGCACCGGCCGCGATGCCGGCTTCGCCTATGTGGATATCAGCTTCGCCAATGGCGCGGTGGCCCTGGGCGGCGCTGCGCCGCTGGTGGCTTGCGAGGCCGTGCTTTCAGCTCGCCTCTCGGTCCAGGATGGCGGCGCGGCCGTGTCCTTCGGCGTGCAGGAGATCGGCGCGGACGGCGTCCTGCGCACCCTGACCATCGCGCTCGCGCCCTTCGGCGCCGACCGCGCCGAGGCCCGCTTCGCGCTCACCGGCGACGCCAGCGCGACCCGCCCCCTGGTGATCGCCACGGGTGGCCCGGTGACGCTGCGCATCGCCCTGCCGCGCTACATGGCCGGCGACGCCGTCCCGGCCGAGCCCTTCCCCGGCGGGACCGCCGAGGATGCACCCATTGAGATCGGCGGCGGCAACTTCATCCCCGGCTTCGCCGAGCAGCTGGAGGGCATCAGCCCCGGCGAGCAGCGCGACATCCAGGTGGCCTTCCCGATGGCCTATGGCTCCAAGGACCTGGCCGGCAAGGAAGCCGTGTTTGCCATCACCGCGAAGGGCCTCAAGCGCGCGGTGGCCAAGCCCATCGATGATGAACTCGCGAAGGGGATCGGCTTCGAAGGGCTGGAGCCATTGAAGGCCGTCATCCGGGAGCAGCTGCAGCGCGAATACGACCAGATGAGCCGGATGCGGATCAAGCGGTTGCTGCTCGACAAGCTTGCCGAGCAGGCAAGCTTCCCCGTGCCCGAGGGCATGGTCGAGGCCGAGTTCAAGGCGATCTGGGACCGCATCGAGGAAGACCGCAAGGCGGGCCGGGCCGATTCGGACGATGCCGGCAAGGATGACGACACGCTGCGCGCCGAATACCGCACCATTGCGGAACGCCGCATCCGCCTGGGCCTGATGCTGTCCGAGATCGGGCGGACCAACAATGTGCAGGTCTCGGCCGATGAGATGCAGCGCGCGATGCGCCAGGAAGCAGGGCGCTACCCCGGGCAGGAGCAGATGGTCATCGACTTCTTCCGCAAGAACCCGCAGGCCGCCGAAGGGCTGCGCGCGCCGATCTTCGAAGAGAAGGTCGTCGATTTCATGCTGGAACTGGCCCAGGTGACCGACCGCGTCGTTGCACCCGAGGAGATTGCGGCCGAATAGGCCGCCCCTCCGGGCACGCCGGCGCCACGCTTTCGCGCCGGCTGTTTGCCGGACAGAATTTTCTGCCGCATCGGATGCATGGCCGCCTTGCGTCCCGCGCGCGGCCCCGCCATAGATCAAGACAACGCAGACAAACCGGCGCGCGTGACGCCGGGTTCAATGGAAAGGAGGGCGCGTGTCGGACATCATTCTTGAGACCGTGGGCCTGACGAAGGAATTCCGGGGTTTCGTTGCGGTCAGCGACGTGAGCCTGCGGGTAAAGCGTGGCACCATCCATGGGCTGATCGGGCCGAATGGCGCCGGCAAGACCACTTTCTTCAACCTTCTCACCAAATTCCTGCCGCCCACGCGGGGGGCCATCACGTACAATGGCCGGGACGTCACCGCGATGAAGTCGGCCGATGTGGCAAGGCTCGGCCTGGTGCGCAGCTTCCAGATCTCGGCCGTGTTCCCGCATCTGACGGTGCTGGAAAATGTGCGGGTGGCGCTACAGCGTCAGCGCGGCGGCAGCTTCGACTTCTGGCGCGCGGAGGGCCTGCTGCGCCAGTATGACGACCGCGCCCGTGAGCTGCTTGAGGATGTGGGCCTCACGCCCTGGGCCACCATCACGGCCGGCGAATTGCCTTATGGCCGCAAGCGCGCGCTCGAGATCGCGACCACCCTCGCGCTCGACCCCGTGATGATGCTGCTCGACGAGCCCACCGCAGGCATGGCGCATGAGGATGTGGACCGTATCGTGGCCCTGGTGAAGCGCGTCGCCATCGGGCGCACCGTGCTGCTTGTTGAACACAACCTCAAGGTCGTGGCCGGGCTGTGCGACCAGATCACCGTGTTGACCCGCGGCCGGGTTCTGGCGGAAGGCGACTACGCTTCGGTCTCGGCCAATCCGGAGGTGATTGCGGCCTATCTCGGCACTGAAGCCGAAAGTGTGGGAGTGCCGGCGCATGGCTGATGGCATGGCGCGCGCCGAAACGGACGCGCTGTTCGCGGTGCGAGGGCTGGAAGCCTGGTATGGCGAAAGCCATGTCCTGCACGGCGTTGATCTCGACATCCGCGCGGGCGAGGTGGTCACGCTGCTGGGGCGCAACGGCGCGGGCAAGACCACGACGCTGCGCGCGATCATGGGGCTGGTCGGCAAGCGGACCGGCTCCATCCGCTACGATGGGGCGGAGCTGATTTCCGCACGCTCGGATGTCATTGCGCGCAAGGGCATCGGCTATTGCCCGGAGGAGCGCGGCATCTTCGCCTCGCTCGACGTGACCGAAAACCTGATGCTGCCCCCGGTGGTGATGCCGGGCGGGCTCAGCCTCAATGAGATCTACACGCTGTTCCCGAATTTGAAGGATCGTGCGCGCAGCCAAGGCACCAAACTGTCTGGCGGTGAGCAGCAGATGCTCGCGATCGCACGCATCCTGCGCACCGGGGCCAAGCTGCTGCTTCTCGATGAGCCCCCGGAAGGCCTCGCGCCGGTGATCGTGCAGCAGATCGGCCGCATGATCCGCGAGATCAAGCAGCGGGGATTCACCGTGCTGCTGGTCGAACAGAATTTCCGCTTCGCGCAGACCGTCGCCGACCGTCACTACGTGATGGAGCATGGCCGCGTCGTGGACATGGTCAAGAACGACGAGCTGCTGACCTCGCTCAATCGCCTGCACGAATATCTCGGCGTTTGAACAGGAGACCGATCATGGATCGCAGGACCTTACTGACCGGTGCCGCAGTGCTTGGCGCGATGCCGCTCTCCCACGCCCGCGCACAGGCGGCCAACACCGTCCGGGTCGGCGTGCTGACCGACTTGTCGGGCACCTTCCGCGACCTGAACGGGCCCAATACCATCGCCGCCACGCGGCTGGCTTTGCAGGAATTCGGCCAGCGCGGCTTCAATGTCGAAATGGTGACCGCAGACCACCAGAACCGCCCCGATGTCGGCGTGAACCTCGCGCGCCAATGGTTCGACCGCGACAATGTGGACGTGGTGACCAGCCTTGCCTCCTCGGCCGTCGCACTCGCGGTCTCGGAACTGGCGCGGGAGAAGAACAAGGTCGCCATCGCGAACTCGACCGCAACCTCCGACCTCACGGGCCGGGCCTGCAACGCCAATACGATCCAGTGGGTCTACGACACCTACATGCTGGCGAAGGTGGCTGGCCTCGCGATGGTGCGCGCGGGCGGCGACACCTGGTTCTTCGTCACCGCCGACTACGCTTTCGGCCATGCGCTCGAGCGCGACGCGTCGAACTTTGTGCGCCAGGCCGGCGGGCGCGTGCTGGGCAGCGTGCGCACGCCCTTCCCCGGCACGACCGATTTCAGCTCCTTTCTGCTGCAGGCGCAGGCCAGCCGCGCGAAGGTGATCGCCCTTGCCAATGCGGGCGTGGACACGGTCAACAGCATCAAGCAGGCAGCCGAGTTCGGCCTGACGCGGCGCGGCGTCAAGATCGCCTCGCTGCTGATGTTCATCACCGACGTGCATGCGCTGGGGCTGGAGGCGGCGCAGGGGCTGGTCTGCGCCAATACGTTCTATTGGGACGCCAACGACCAGACCCGCAGCCTCACGCGCCGCATCCGCGCCCTCGCCGGGGGCGACATCCCTGTCGCGATGAGCCATGCGGGCGATTATTCCGGCACGCTGCACTACCTCAAGGCCGTGGCGGACATGGGCGTCGCCGCGGCCAAGGCGGACGGGCGCGCGGTGGTCGCGCGCATGAAGGCCATGCCGACCGAGGACGACGCCTTCGGCCGCGGCACCATCCGCGCGGATGGGCGCAAGCTGCACCCGGCCTATCTGTTCGAGGTGAAACGCCCGGAGGAGAGCCGTCATCCGCATGACTATTACAAGCTGCTCCAGACCGTGGCGCCCGAGGAGGCCTTCCGCCCGCTCGACGAAGGCGGCTGCCCGCTGATCCGCAACTGATACCCTCACCACCACCCGCGTGGATGCCACGCGACAGGAACAAACACAGGAAGGACGACACGACATGACCGAGATTAGCCGCCGCTCCATCCTCGCTACCGGGACCGTCGCCTTCGGCGCCGGCATCGGGGGCCTGGCCACGCGCCAGGCCCGAGCCCAGGCCGCGAACACGATCAAGATCGGCGTGATCAACGACCAGTCGGCGCTGTACCGGGACATCACCGGCCCGGGCAGCACGATCTGCGTGCGCCAGGCGATCCAGGAGTTCGGCGCCCAGGGCTTCACGGTGGAGGTCGTGCAGGCGGACCACCAGAACCGTCCCGATGTGGGATCGACCGTGGTGCGGCAATGGATCGATCGCGACG
>JBKJNV010000399.1:0-7939 GCA_046593435.1 Roseomonas sp. | reverse complement strand
AAACCGACTGGAGCGGGCGAAGGGATTCGAACCCTCGACCCCGACCTTGGCAAGGTCGTGCTCTACCCCTGAGCTACGCCCGCGCTCCTGACGTGGCGCTTCTCTACCAGGATCTTCGGTGATTGCAAGTTGCCCCGTCACCGCTCTGCCATATCGGTCGCGCCGTGGACCCATTCGCCTGACGCAACGCTTGATTTGCAGCCTCTCCGCCCCGACACTCAGTATCCATGCTCCAACGCCCAACCAAGCGCCCGCAATTCTTCTACACGACCGCTCCGTTGCCGTGCCCCTACCTGGCCGGCCGGACGGAGCGCAAGGTCGTGACCGAACTGTCAGGCGGCGACGCCGAGGCCCTGCATGACCGCCTCTCCCGCGCAGGGTTCCGGCGCAGCCACAACATCGCCTATTCACCCGTATGCCCCGGGTGCCAGGCCTGCATCCCAATCCGCATCGTGGCGGACGCCTTCGTGCCGGACCGGACGCAGCGCCGGGTGCGCCGCGCCAACCTCGACCTCACCGGCCATGAATCCCCTGCTCGCGCCACATCGGAACAGTTCGCGCTGTTCCAGCGCTACCAGCGGGTGCGCCACAGCGATGGCGACATGGCCTCGATGGGCTTCTACGATTATCGCGCCATGGTCGAGGACACGCCCATCACCACGGGCATGGTCGAATTCCGCGACGCGGGCGACCGCCTCGTCGGCGCCTGCCTCACGGATTGGCTGAGCGACGGCCTCTCTGCCGTCTATTCCTTCTACGATGTCGGGACGGATGCGCGTTCGCTCGGCACCTACACCATCCTGTGGCTGGTCGCGCGCGCGCGGGCCCTCGGGCTTCCCTACGTCTACCTGGGCTACTGGGTCCCGCAGAGCCGCAAGATGGCCTACAAGGAACGCTTCCGCCCCAGCGAGATCCTCACCGGCGGCGCCTGGCGCCCCCTTGAGACCGCGACGCCGTCGCTGTCTCGTTCGCTGCCCTGAAACGCCCTACTTGCCGCCCGGCGTGTAGCTGACCGGCGGGGCGTTCACCGCGCGGGCGATGCGCACACGGTCGGTGTAACTCAGCGCCACGCGCTCACCCACCCGCAGGCCCTGCTCATTGGTCTGGATCACCGCCTGGTCCGGGCCGCCCTCGTCGCCGCGGATGATGAACTCCATCGCCTGGCCGCCGGTGACCCCTTCCTCGACGACCGTGCCCGCGACACCGCCGATCAGGGCACCGGCCACCCCGGCCACGGTCCGCGCACGCCAGTCGCCGCCGATGGTGCTGCCGATCAGCCCGCCACCGACCGCACCGGCCGTCGTGCCCACGCCGCTGCGCGTGCCGGCCACCTGGACAGGGCGCATACCCACGACAGTGCCATAGCGCACGGATCCCTGGGTGCCGACGGCATAGGTGCTGACGGTGCTGTTCTGGTTGGCCGGCCCGCAGGCGAGCAGGGCCGCGGGCAGCAGCAGGACGGCGACAAGACGGAGAGAAAGGCGCAGGCCGATCATCTGGCGCTCCAATTCGGATGGTTTCGCTATCGCGCCGATATGTATACGCGGCTCCATCGCAAATGGGAATATTGCGTGCGCGGATCGCGGCATCGTGCCTTTGTGTCGCCACGTTACAGCAAGATGCTTGACCTTCCAGCGAGCCTTCCTTTACGGCTTGGGGCAGTTGCCTCGCGTAATGCATGAAGACGTGGCGTAGCAAGGCTGCCCGCCGGACTTGGTCTTTGCGGCATCGGGGGATGTCCGCGAAGGCTCGATAGCGTCGCTTGCGTGCCGATCATGAAGTGGGGGGCGGGCCTGGGTTTGGCGCCGCCGTTACAGGGGAGACGAGGGGATGCTGCCTTCAACAAAGGCCTGCGCCCGGCGAGGGCGTTTTTGGCCGGTGGCGGCGGTTGCCATGCTGGCGCTGCTCGGTGCCTGCGCACAGCAGGTCGGCCCGGTGACCACACGATCCTCGTCG
This sequence comes from Roseomonas sp., assembly GCA_046593435.1. Lineage (GTDB taxonomy): Bacteria > Pseudomonadota > Alphaproteobacteria > Acetobacterales > Acetobacteraceae > Plastoroseomonas. The sequence goes on along the minus strand of JBKJNV010000399.1, from coordinate 5,983 downwards.
CGCCCGGTCAGCTACGATCCGCCCGGGCCGCCCGGTGACCCATGGGGTCCCTATATCCGCGAAGCCGCGCGCCGCTTTGACGTGCCCGAACTCTGGATCCGCGAAGTGATGCGCCAGGAAAGCGGCGGCCGGGCCACCGCCACCTCTCACGCCGGGGCCATGGGCCTGATGCAGGTGATGCCCGGCACCTATGCCGAGCTGCGCCGCCGCCACGACCTCGGCACCGACCCCTACCATCCCTATGACAGCATCATGGCGGGCACGGCCTACATCCGCCAGATGTACGACCTGTATGGCTCGCCCGCCTTCCTCGCGGCCTATAATGCCGGTCCGCGCCGGCTTGAGGATTACCTCTGGGCCAGCCGCGGCCTGCCGAACGAGACGCGAAACTACATCGCCCGCATCGGCCCGCGCATCGACAGCGCCTCGCCGACGCGCCGCGCCGCGCCCGAGGTCTATGCGGCCGCCGAGATCCCGACCAGCATCCCCGCCGGCCCGCGCCGGATGGACCCGGGGACCATGCTGGCCCTGCGCGAGCAACGTCAGCAGCGCGAAAGCGCCCCGCAGATCATGGTGGCGCAGCTGCCGCCTGGCCCCGTGATCCGCATGGAGACGGTCGATACCCCGGCCGAGCCACGCTACCAGGTCGCGAGCCTCGCGCCGCTGCCGCCGCCCGGCTCGGTCATCCGCATGGACCCGATCCCGGATGGCAGCACGGCACAAGCGCCGCGCCCCTCGGCCCCGGCGGCCACGGCCTTCGCGGAGCCTCTGCGCTTGCCGCCGCCGGCCGCGAACGCGCCGCGCCTCTCGCGCGGTTCGGCCTTCGCAGGCAATGCCGCGCCGCTGCCCGGCCCCGCCCCGCGCGGCGGCCGCGGCCAGGCCGTCGCCTCGCTCGCCCCACCACCGGCACCAGCCGCACCGCGAGCTGGCCGCAGCCTCGGACTGATCGGCACGGCGCAGGCGAGCAGCCTGCCCGCCGCCGCGCGCGGTGCCGCAGCCCGGCAGAACTGGGGCGTTCAGGTCGGTGCCTTCGCCTCCGAGAACGTGGCCCGCAGCGCGGCAAGCCAGGTGCGTGACCAGGTCGCCCAGCTCGGCAGCCGCACCGACATCCAGCCCGTCAACCAGGGCCGCACCCAGCTGTACCGGGCGCGCGTCACCGGTATCTCCCGCGAAGCCGCCGAACAGGCCTGCGCCCGCTCCCGCTCGCGCGACTGCACGGTGCTCTCGCCCTGACCGACACCGCCGGGGCAACGTCCCGGCGGCGGGTCGAAGCCGGACCCGCCGCGTTGCAGCGACGGGTTCCCCCACCGCCGGCGACGAACCCAGCTCTCGCCCCGGCCCTCCAGATGTCTTCGTGGCAAGGTGGTGGCTGCACGGCCGCTTTTCCGTTCAGTCGCGGGCAGTGACGTCATAAGGTCGCCCCCGGCATGACGGAGGCGACAATGCGCGGCTTGTTCCTGACGAGTTTGGTCCTGTGCGGCGCAGCCATGCTGGTCGCGCCACATCCCACCGCCGCCCAGCCCGCCCCGCCGCGACCCGCCGAGGCGCGCCCCGACCTGCTCCTGCGCGAGACCGTCACCGGCATGCCGCGCGGCGAACGCCAGGACATTCAGGTGCTGACCGCGACCATCAATCCCGGTCAGGCGACCGTCTTCCACACCCACGCCTTCCCGGTCACGGTCTATGTGCTGGAGGGCACCTTCACGCTGGAGATGGAAGGCCGCCCGACCGCGGTGGTGCGTGCCGGCCAGGCACTGGTCGAACCGCCCAATGTGCGCATGACCGGCTACAACCGGGGCACCGATCCGCTCCGGGTGGTCATCGTCTATGTCGCGGACCCGGGCACGCCTTTCCTCCATCCGGTGCACTGACGCAGCCTCTGCCTCGGTTGACCGGCTGGCGCGCGTGACGCAGTTTGGGCGCAAGAAAAGACCCTCTCTGGGAACGCGCCCGCCATGAATTTCTCGGCCCTCGACCCGATGCTGCGGCCGAAATCCGTGGCCGTAATCGGCGCATCGGATGATGCCACCCGCATCGGTGGTCGCCCCATCGCCTACATGCTGCAAGAGGGTTTCGCGGGTGCCATCTGGCCGGTGAACCCGAAGCGGGACACGGTGCAGGGGCTGAAGGCCTACGCCTCGCCCACAGCACTGCCCGGCGCGCCCGATGTCGCCATCATCGCCGTCCCCGGCGACAATGCGCGCGAGGCGATCGAGGCCCTGGGTGCCAAGGGCTGCCGCGCCGCCATCGTCTTCACCGCGGGCTTCGCCGAAGTGGGTGAGGAAGGGGCCGCCGCGCAGGACGTCCTGGTGGCCACCGCACGCCGCCACGGCATGCGCCTGATCGGCCCCAACTGCCTGGGCCTGTTCAACCAGGCGGTCGGTTTCTACCCGATGTTCTCGACCAGTTTTGAGCAGGGCTGGCCGCGCCCGGGGACCATCGGCATCGCCAGCCAATCCGGCGCCTATGGCACGCACATGTTCGCGCTGGCCAGGGCGCGCGGCCTCGGCACCCCCGTCTGCATCACCACCGGCAACGAGGCCGATGTCTCACTCGGCGAAGTCATCGGCTGGATGGCCCAGGCGCCCGAGGTGCAGGTGATCTGCGCCTATGCCGAAGGCATCCGGGAAAGCACGCGCTTCATCGCCGCGCTCGATCTCGCACGGCGCAACCGCAAGCCCATCGTGCTGATGAAGGTTGGCCGCAGCGCGTTGGGGACCGCTGCGGCGCAAAGCCACACGGCGTCGATCGCCGGCGATGATGCGGTCACGCAGGCCGTGCTCGATGAATTCGGCGTGGTCCGCGCCCGCACGACGGAGGAGATGCTGGACATCGCCTATGCGGCAACCAGGCGCATCTACCCGGCCGGCAACACGCTCGGCGTGCTCACCGTCTCGGGCGGGGCAGGGGTGCTGATCTCGGACGCCGCCGAGCAGATCGGCTTCGCCATGCCGGAGATGCCGCCCGATGCCCAGGCACGGCTGAAATCGCTGGTCAGCTTCTGCGCCCCGCGCAACCCGGTCGATTGCACGGCTCAGGCGGTCAATGACATGCAGCTGGTCGGCAAGTTCGCCACCGAAACCGCGGTCGCGGGCGGCTATTCCTCCATCCTGAGCTTCTTCACGCAGGTCGGCGGCAGCACCACCATGGCTGACAAGCTGCGGGCCGAACTGGGCGCGGTGCGCGCGCGTCACCCGGACCGGCTCTGGGCGCTGTCGGTCATCGCCTCGCCCGAGCGCATCGCAGGGTATGAATCCGACGGCTTCCTGGTCTTCGAGGACCCGACCCGCGCGGTCGTGGCCCTGCACGCCATGGGCCGCTACGGGGATTCCTTCGCAAAGGCCGCCGAGGCCGAGGGCGAGATCGTCGTGGGCCATGTCACCCTGCCCAGCACCACGCCCGATGAGGCGGAGGCCAAGCGCCTGCTCGCGGATGCTGGCATCCGCGCCGTGCCGGAAGCCGCCTGCGCCACCGTCGAGGCCGCCATCGCCGCGGCCACGCGCATTGGGTTTCCCGTGGTCGCCAAAATCCTCTCGCCCGACATCCTGCACAAAAGCGAAATCGGCGGCGTGCTGCTCGACCTCGCCGATGAAGCCGCTGTCCGCGCCGCCTTCGCCACGCTGATGGCGCGCGGCGCCGAACGCGCGCCAGGCGCGCGGCTCGACGGCGTGCTGATCGCGCGGCAGATCAAGGGCGCGACCGAAATTGCCATGGGCATCCTGCAGGACCCGGTCTTCGGCCCCGTCGCGATGGTCGGCCTGGGCGGCGTCTTCATCGAGGTGCTGAAGGACGTCGCCTTCCGCCGCTGCCCCTTCGATACCGAGGAAGCCACGCGCATGATCCGCTCGCTCCGCGGCTTTCCCTTGCTCGATGGTGCGCGCGGCCGCCCCCGCGGCGATGTGAAGGCACTGGCCGCCGCCCTGGCCGCCCTCTCGGTCTTTGCCGCCGGCGCGGGGCCGCGGCTGCGCGGCGTGGATGTGAACCCGGTGCTTGTCCTGCCGGAAGGGCAGGGCATCTACGCCGCCGATGCTGTTGTGGAAGTGGACCCCGCCTGATGACGATCGACCACGAGACCCTGCTCAACTTCCCCATCCCCACCATCCGCCAGACCCTGCGCTGGCAGGACACGGCGCTGTACAATTTCTCCATCGGCCTGGGCCAGGACCCGATGGACAAGGCCCAGCTCGACTTCGTCTATGAGCCGCGCCTGAAGGCGATGCCGTCCATGGCCGTGGTGCTGGGCTATCCCGGCTTCTGGATCCGCGACCCGGGCACGGGCGTGGACTGGGTGAAGGTCGTCCATGGCGAACAATCCCTGATCCTGCACCAGCCGCTGCCCGCCGAGGGCGAGGTCGTCGGCGTCTCCCGCGTCACCGGCGTGGTCGATCGCGGGGCAGGAAAGGGCGCGATGGTCTATTCCTCACGCGAGGTGCGCGACGCGCAGGGCACGCTGCTCGCGACACTGGAGATGACCACCTTCGCGCGCGGCGATGGCGGCTATGGCGGCCCCTCCGGCCCGGTGAAGGCGCCGCACCCCGAACCCGAAGGCGCCCCGGACATCACGCTCGACCTGCCGACCCGTCCCGAAGCCGCGATCGTCTATCGCCTCAACGGCGACCACAACCCGCTGCACATCGACCCCGACATCGCCCGCGCCGCCGGCTTCGAACGCCCCATCCTGCACGGGCTGTGCACCTTCGGCGTGGTCTGCCACGCGCTGATGCGTACCCTGTGCGACTACGACCCCACCCGCTTCGGCCGGATGGATCTGCGCTTCTCCTCTCCCGTGTATCCGGGCGAGACCATCCGCACCGAGATCTGGCGCCAGCCCGGCGGCGCCGCCTTCCGCGCGCGGGTGGTGGAGCGCGACAAGGTGGTGGTGAGCAATGGGCGGTTTGTCCATGCGTGAAGCAAGCATGGGGGAAATGAATTTCCCCCAGACCCCCATTCTTTCTTTTTTGTCTTTTGGTGCTGACCCCCCAACCAGAGCCAATAACCCAAAAAGAAAAGAAGGGGGTTTGGGGGAATTCATTCCCCCATGCTGTCACCCATGACCCCCTACGAAACTTTCCGCGCCCTCCACGAGGCCCCCGGCATCTTCGTCATGCCCAATGCCTGGGACGGTGCCTCCGCGCTCATCCTGGCGCGCGCGGGCTTCGCGGCACTTGGCTCCACCTCGCTGGCCATTGCCTTCGCGGCCGGCGTGCCGGATTGCGCGGCCGCCCTCGGGCGCGACGACTCCATCGCCAATGCCGCACTCATCGCGCGCCTGTCCCGCCTGCCGGTGAATGGCGACCTCGAGGATGGCTACGGCCGCCGCACCGAGGATTGCGTGGCCACGGTGGAGGCCGCCATCGCCGCCGGTCTCGCGGGCCTCGGCATCGAGGACACCACCGCCGACCCCGCAGCGCCCATCCATGATTTCGACACGGCCGTCGCACGCATCCGAGCCGCCGCCACCGCCGCCCGTGGCCGCATCCTGCTGACCGCGCGCGCCGACAACTTTCTCAAAGACCGCCCCGACCTCGACGACACCATCCGCCGCCTGGTCGCCTTCGCCGAGGCAGGGGCGGACGTGCTCTACGCCCCCGGCCTGCCCGACATGGCAGCGATCACCGCCGTGGTCCGTGCTGTCGCGCCGAAGCCTGTCAACATCGTCGTCGGCCCACGCTCCGGCGCCGTTCCGCTCGCCACGCTGGCCGCGGCCGGCGTCAAGCGCGTCAGCCTCGGCGGCATGCTCTACCGCCACGCCATGGGCGCGCTTGCCCAGGCGGCAGACCACCTCAAGGCCGGCAACCTGCCCGCCATCACCGGCGCATTGCCCTCGGCCGAAATCGCGCAAATGATAAGCGACGCGCGCGGTGGCGCGCGATGATGATCACCGCCGCGCGCGAAGGAAGCATTACCCCATGATCAACAAGATCGTGCAGAGCATGGCCGATGCTCTCGAAGGCATCCACGATGGCTCCACCGTCCTCATCGG
>JBKJNV010000481.1:0-3944 GCA_046593435.1 Roseomonas sp. | reverse complement strand
TCGCGTCGCGGTCCATCACGCCCAGATCCGCGCCGACCAGCGGCGCAAGATCGGTCTTGTTGATGATGAGCAGGTCGGAGCGCGTGATACCGGGGCCTCCCTTGCGCGGGATCTTGTCGCCGGCCGAGACGTCGATGACATACAGCGTCAGGTCGGCGAGCTCCGGCGAGAAGGTGGCCGCAAGATTGTCGCCGCCGCTCTCGATGAACAGCACCTGAAGCGCGGGGAAACGCTCGCTCATCTCGGCAACGGCCGCGAGGTTGATCGAGGCATCCTCGCGGATGGCGGTGTGCGGGCAACCGCCGGTCTCCACGCCCATGATCCGATCCGGTGACAGCGCGCCGGAGCGGGTGAGGAACTCCGCATCCTCCTTGGTGTAGATGTCGTTGGTGATGGCCGCGATGTCGTGCGTGCTGCGCAGATGCTTGCACAGCCGATCGACCAGCGCGGTCTTGCCCGACCCCACCGGACCACCGACGCCGACACGAAAGGGACCGCGGGAACGAGTTTCGCTCATGAACGGAACAGCCTTGTGTACTGCGTCTCGTGACGCATGGAGAAAAGGTCGAGCATGGGCGTCGCGGTGCCAAGCCTGTCGAGGTCGGCTGCAACTGCGGCCTCGGTCGCCGCGATGATGTCCGGCAGCAACCCGGCCGTCACGCGCTGCCCATCGGTCTGGCCAAGCGGCACCAGCCGAACCCCGGCCGAGGTGAGGTTCGCCGCGAAGGCCGAGAGATAGGCAAACACCGCATCGCGCACCGGCACGCCCCCGAACCGGCAGGCGGCACCGAAGACAGCCGCGTGAGCCAGGCGCTTCGCGTGGCGCGCGCAAAAGGCGGCCAGCTGCGCATCCGGCCAGGCGGCGAGTGTGACCAGCGCGAAGGCGCTGCCCTGCGCACCGCTCTCAAGCGCGGTCTCCGCCGTACCGCGCCAGGCGAAGGCAAGCTCGGCCACATCATCAAGCACCGCCTCATCGGCGGCGGTGATCGCCGCGGCGCAGAGCGCACCATCGACACGGCCCGCACCATCGCGCAGCACCGCGCGGATATAGGCCGCGAGTGACGCGGCATCATGCACCGCGCCATCCTCGACCGCGGATTCGATGCCGTGGCTGTAGGTATAGGCACCCACCGGATAAGCCGGCGATGTCCACGCCAGCAGGCGCGCAAAATGCTCAGTGGTCATGGTGGTGGTCGTGGTCGTGATGATGGTGCCCATGGCCATGGCTGTGCCCGTGCCCCCCATAGGCGCCACCCTCCGGGTTGAAGGGCACGAGGACAGCTTCCACCGTCGCACCCAGCCCGCGCAGCATCGCGGTGATGACATGGTCCTCGCGGATCAGGATGCGCGTGCCCTCGATCTGGGTCGGCAGGTGCCGGTTGCCGAGATGCCAGGCCAGACGCATCAGCAATTCTGGCGTCGCTGCCGTGATCTGCGACAGCGGCTCGGGTGCCGCGCGCACCAGGATGACGCCGCCGCCTTCCAGCATCAGGCCATCGCCGTCACGCAGCGGGATCGCCTCCTCAAGGTCGAGCAGGACATCGGTGCCCTTCGCGCCGGTGTAGCGGCGACGGCGGCGAAAGCGCTCATCGAAGTCGAGCGTGACGGTGTCGCGTGCGGTGGTTTCGATCCATTCCCCCGCAGGCAGCACGCGGTTGGCGCGACGAAGTTCATCGGCCATGGTCAGAACAGAAAATAGCGCTGCGCCATCGGCAGCGACTTCGCGGGTTCGCAGATCAGCAATTCGCCATCGGCGCGCACCTCATAGGTCTCGGGATCGACCTGGATCTTCGGCAGCGCGTCGTTCAGCACCATGTCGCGTTTGGAGATGCCCGAGCGCGTGTTCGTCACGGGCAGGCAGATGCGGTTGAGCGCAAGCTCGCGCGGGATGCCGGCATCCATGCCCGCCTGGCTTAGGAAGGTGATGGAACTCGCCTGCATCGCGCGCCCGAAGCCGCCAAACATGGGGCGGTAATGCACCGGCTGCGGCGTCGGGATGGAGGCGTTCGGGTCTCCCATGAGCGCCATGGCGATCGTGCCGCACTTGATCACCATCTCCGGCTTCACGCCGAAGAAGGCCGGCGACCACATGACAAGGTCCGCATACTTGCCCACCGCGATGGAGCCCACATGGGCCGCGATGCCCTGGCTGATCGCCGGGTTGATCGTGTATTTCGCGATGTAGCGGCGCGCGCGGAGATTGTCGTTGTCGCCGCTCTCGCCGGGCAATCGGCCGCGCTGCTGCTTCATCTTGTGCGCGGTCTGCCAGGTGCGGATGATCACCTCGCCCACGCGCCCCATCGCCTGGCTGTCCGAACTCATCATCGAGATCGCGCCGAGGTCGTGCAGGATGTCCTCGGCCGCGATCGTCTCGCGCCGGATGCGGGATTCCGCAAACGCCACATCCTCGGGAATGCGCGAGTCGAGGTGATGGCAGACCATGAGCATGTCCAGATGCTCGTCGATCGTGTTCACCGTGTAGGGCATGGTCGGGTTGGTCGAAGACGGCAGCACGTTTGGCTCGCCCACCAGGCGAAGGATGTCGGGCGCATGGCCGCCACCGGCACCTTCGGTGTGGAAAGCCTGGATGGTGCGGCCGCCGATCGCGCGGATCGTCTCCTCGACGAAGCCCGACTCATTGAGCGTATCGGTGTGGATCGCGATCTGCACATCCATCTCGTCGGCGACGGTGAGGCAATTGTGGATGGCCTGCGGCGTCGTCCCCCAATCCTCATGCAGCTTGAGCCCCGCGGCCCCGCCCATGATCTGCTCGCGCAGCCCGGCAGGCAGCGCGGCATTGCCCTTGCCAAGAAAGCCCAGGTTCACGGGAAAGGATTCTGCCGCCTGGAGCATGCGCGCCATGTGCCATGGCCCGGGCGTCGACGTGGTGGCCAACGTGCCATGCGCGGGCCCGGTGCCGCCACCGAACATGGTCGTCACACCCGAGGCCAGCGCATGCTCGATCTGCTGCGGGCAGATGAAATGGATATGCACGTCGAGCCCGCCGGCGGTCAGGATGCGCCCCTCGCAGGCAATGATCTCGGTGCCTGGCCCAATGACGATGTCCACGCCATTCTGCGTGTCGGGATTGCCCGCCTTGCCGATGGCGGCGATGCGCCCGTCCTTGAGCCCGACATCTGCCTTGATAATCCCCCAATGGTCGAGGATCAGCGCATTGGTGATGACGGTGTCCATCGCCCCCTCGGCGCGGGTCTTCTGCGACTGGCCCATGCCGTCGCGGATGACCTTGCCGCCGCCGAACTTCACCTCCTCGCCATAGGTGGTGAGGTCGCGCTCGACCTCGATGAACAGGTCGGTATCGGCAAGGCGAACCTTGTCGCCCGTGGTCGGACCATACATCCCCGCATAGGCGGCGCGCGACAGGCGCGCGGGCATCAGAGCGCCCCCTCGATGGCACCGCGGAAGCCATGGATGACGCGCGCGCCGCCAATGGGGATCAGCCGCACCTCGCGCGTCTGGCCGGGTTCGAAGCGAACCGCAGTGCCGGCCGCGACATCAAGGCGCATCCCGCGCGCGCGATCACGGTCGAAGCGCAGTGCCGGGTTCGCCTCGAAGAAGTGGTAATGGCTGCCGACCTGCACCGGCCGGTCGCCGGTATTGGCCACCTCCAGGGTGAGGGCGATGGCACCCGCGTTGATCTCGATCTCGCCATCGCCGGTGATGATTTCGCCTGGGATCATGACACCACCTCAGCGGATCGGGTTGTGGACGGTGACGAGCTTGGTGCCGTCGGGGAAGGTCGCCTCGACCTGAATCTCGTGCACCATCTCGGCGATGCCCTCCATGACCTGGGCGCGGGTGATGACGGTGCCGCCGTCGCGCATCAACTCGGCGACCGTGCGGCCATCGCGCGCGCCTTCCACCACGAAGTCGCTGATGAGCGCGATCGCCTCGGGATGGTGCAGCTTCACCCGGCGCGCCAG
>JBKJNV010000326.1:0-3139 GCA_046593435.1 Roseomonas sp. | reverse complement strand
GGGGAACTCAGTGAACGGGTTGCTGAAGACGACCTCCGTCACGTCGGTCATCTCGATGGAGGAGCTGTTGCGCCGCACCCAGATCCTTGTGCAGGAGCGCTTCCTGGTCCTGGAGCTCTTCGCTGTGGCGGCGATCTACTACCTGCTGATGACCAGTGCCTGGGACTTCGTGCAGCGCCGGCTGGAGCGCCGCTACGGCCGCGGCTTTGGCACCGAGGCGACTGACCACCGCTGACCACCGGACGCGATACCGGGCGGTGGTGTCGGACCGGGAGACGTCGGGCTTCACCGACAGTGCGACGCGCTGCGGAATGGCGTTCATGATGGGAGTCATCTCAGATTGTTTGTGGCGTCAACGACGCTGCGTTGCGGGCATGAGCGTGGTAGGGCGGCTCGCGAGCCAGCGGGCCGCCGCCATGCCGACCAGCATGGACGCCACGAAGAACAGCGCGGCGTTGCCGCCGGTTGTCAGCGCCGTGAAGGCGGGTCCGGGACAGAAGCCGGCAAGGCCCCAGCCCACGCCGAAAATGGCAGGGCCGGCGATGATCCGCGCATCAAGATCAGTGGCGGTGGGCAGATGGAACTTCTCGCCGAAGATCGGCTGCGAGCGCCGCAGCGCCAGCTTGAAGCCGATGAAGGTGACGGCGATCGCACCGGCCATGACGAAAGCAAGGCTCGGGTCCCAGCCACCGGTCGGGATGGCGCCGAGGTCGAGGAAATTCAGCACCTTCGCTGGGTCGGCCATGCCAGCGACGACGAGGCCGAGCCCGAAGACGAGGCCAATGGCAAATTGCACGAAAATGGACATGGCGGGCCTCACCACAAATGCCGCATGGCGAAGACGGTGGCCATGGCGGTGGCCATGAAGGTCAGGGTGGCGACCAGCGAGCGCACCGAAAGGCGCGACAGGCCGCACACGCCGTGCCCGGAGGTGCAGCCATTGCCCCAGACCGAGCCGAAGCCAACCAGTAGCCCGGCCAAAACCAGTCGTGCGGGACCTGCCTCGATGTTCGGCACCGGCGCAGTACCGGTGGCGAGCAGGACAACCAGCGGCGCCGCGATGATACCGAGGATGAAGGCAAGGCGCCCGGCGAATTCATCATCGACGTAGGGCGGCAACAGCCGAACCGCGATGCCGCTGACACCAGCGATGCGCCCCTTCGCGGCCATCAGCATCACCGCGGACGCGCCGATCAGCGCGCCGCCGAGAAGCGAGGCCACCGGGGTGAAGTCGGTAGCGATCATGTCAGGCCTTGCTGACCGGGCAGGTGCGGATGCCGAGCAGGGCATAGGCCGGGCAGAAGCGGAAGGCCGCGGTGCCGAGCATCACCACCCCCAAGCCGACCAACGCGAAGCGCCATGAGCCGAGCGGGGCAAAGACCGCTGGCAGCAGCAAGGGCGCGCCGACCAGCACGGCACCGAGAGCGAAGCGGGCGGCGCGATCGAGTGAACCGACATTGGCGATGGGATGGTCCTCCACGGTGTTGATCGTAGTTTATTATCTGCGCAAGTGCTAAGGTGTCAAGATGAATATAGATATCACTGATGACGCTTTATCGATCCTCGAAGCCAAGGCCGAGGAGGCTGCCCGCTTGCTCGCCGCCCTGGCGAACGCCAAGCGGTTGATGGCGCTGTGCCATTTGGTCCAGGGCGAAAAATCCGTCGGCGACCTGGCTGAGCTTGTCGGCCTGGCACCGGCCGCGCTCTCGCAGCACCTCGCCCGAATGCGTGACCTCCGCCTGGTCGAGACACGGCGCGACGGGCAGACGATTTTCTACCGCGTAGCCAGCACCGAGGTGGCCGCGATCCTTGAGACGCTGTACCGGCTTTATTGCGCGCCAACCGGAAGCAAGGCCGGATAGGGCTGCGTGTGACCACCCAACCGATCGAGCAAGGTTGTGCGATTGAGCGCGATGTCCGCGATGGTCATATCGTCCAAAACTGACAGAAATGCCCGCAGGGCGCGGTGCAGGCCGCGCGAGAGGTGGCACAGGCCGAGCAGCGGGCAGGTGTTGGTTTCGGGATTGAAGCACTCCACCAGCTCAAGCGGCGCCTCGGTCCAGCGGATAATCTCGCCGACGGTGATTTCCTCGGCCCGTCGCGCCAGGCGCATGCCGCCGCGTCGCCCCCGGATTGTCTCGATATAGCCCCGGCGCGCCAATTCGCCGGCGACCTTCACAAGATGCGCCTTCGAGATGCGATGCGCCCGCGCGACGTCGTCCACGGTGACGATCTCAGGCGCGCGGAGAGCGACAAGCTGCAGGATGCGCAGCGTAAAGTTGGAATACTGGGTGAGACGCAAGCGGGATCCCTCACCACGATTTAACCTATCTCCGGCGTACTGCTTTTTTGCGACACAAACAATATCCTGCATCGAGAATGATGGTTTATGCGGGGTTTGCCATGGAGTTCTCCGGCGCACTGACGCTGGCGCGCATCCAGTTCGCCTTCACCGTCAGCGCCCATACCATTTCCTCCGCCTTCTCGATCGGGCTGGCGAGCTTCCTCGCGGTCGGGCGCGGCGTGTTCCTTGACCTGTTCAATTATTGGAAGAAGATTTTCGCCGTCGCCTTCGGCATGGGCGTCGTCCCTGGCATCGCCATGAGCTACCAGTTCGGAACGAACTGGTCCGTCTTTCCCGACAAGGTCGGCCCCCGTCGCCGCCGCGGTGGTGAGCAGGAATTCCATGTCCCGGTAGATCGCCTCGCCACCATCCTCGGTGACGTAGTTGCTGGCCAGCGGCGGCGCGTCAGTCTGCCGCCAGCGGAACCGGCGACAGCGCTCGGTCGGATGCCGGGGAGAGGTGGCGTGCGCGGACGACTGCGCAAATTTCGATCTTGACGCATAACATTACGTGCGGTCCAGTAAACCAGTCCAACCGCAGGCAAATGCAACCTGCGGCCGGGGTCCACATGTCGCTTCTGGCCGGTCGAGCCGGTCAATACTCGGTTCCCAACAAAAAAATGTTCTCAGGGAGAAGACGTATGGATTGGAGCAGGCGAGCCCTTCTGGGTGCCACCGGCGCGGCCGCGGTATCGGCGACATCATCCGCGCAGACCCAACCGCCGATCAAGATCGGCATCCTCGTGGCCCTCGAAGGCGCCTTTGCGGCTGGTGGCGCCGATGGCGTGCGCAATGT
>JBKJNV010000132.1:0-2676 GCA_046593435.1 Roseomonas sp. | reverse complement strand
CGGTCAGCCGCGCCTCGATGTTCATGTGGATGTCTTCGAGACTCTCGAGGAAGCCGAAGCGCCCGGCCTCGATCTCCTCGGCGATGGCGTCCAGCCCATCGCGGATCGCCCTCTCGTCCTCGGCCGAGATCACCCCCACATGCGCCAGCATGGCGGCGTGGGCGAGGCTGCCGTGGATATCCTGGCGCCACATCTTCTTGTCAAAGCCGATGGAGGCGTTGATCGCGCCCATGATGGCGCTGGGGCCTTCGGCGAAACGCCCGCCCCATTGCAGGTTCGCGGTTTTGGGAGTGATTGCATTGCTGGACACGGGTGAAGGACCTTTGGGAATGCGGGCCACGCGGCGTGGAGTTTCGGCCTTGGCGCTGGGCGCGACCCTAGCGGCGACGCTTAGGCCCGGGCAAGCGCGCGCGGCCGGCGGTGCGCTGCGGCGCGGCGTGCGGACGCTGCCCGACTTCACCTTCACCGATGCCGAGGGCGCAGAACGCCGGGTCGCGGATTTCGCCGGCCAGGGGCTGCTGCTGAACTTCTGGGCCACGTGGTGCCCGCCCTGCGTGGCCGAGATGCCCGCGCTGGACCGGCTGCACGCGCAGCTGAAAGCCGAGGGCTTCGCGGTGCTGGCTCTCTCGTCGGATCGCGGGGGACGCGCGCAGGTTGCCCCTTTCTATGCGCGGCTGGGGCTCAGCCATATGGGCATCTGGCTGGACCCGCGCGGTGCGGCGGGGCGCTTGCTCGGCGTGCGTGGCCTGCCGACCTCGGTCATCGTGGACCGGCAGGGGCGGGAGGTCGCGCGGCTGGAGGGTGCCGCGGAGTGGGACGCGCCGGAGATGGTCGCGGCCCTGCGTGAGCTAATCGGCCCCGCCGTCGCGTGGGGCGGCACGGAACGAACCTAGCCGCCGGTGCGCAGCATACGCTGGTACACGGGCACGGCGCGCTCCAACTCCTCGAGGCGCACGCACTCCCGCGGCGTATGCGCCGTCTCAATGGTGCCTGGCCCAAGCACCACGCAAGGGGCGAGCTCCTGCAATTCGGAAGCATCGGTGCCGTAGGGCGCGGTTTTGGCCGCGCTGTTGGTCATAGCGACCGCGCGGGCGATCAGCGGGTGCGCTTCGGGCAGTTCAGGCGGCGCGCCCTCGGCACGCTCATGCAGCGCGATGCCGTGGCGGCGGGCGGCAGCGCGCACAGCGTCCACCACCGGGTTCCAGTCCACATTGCGGCTGCGGCGGAACTTGATGCGGGCGGTGGCCTTGGCGACGGTCACGTTCACCGCCGTGCCGTGGTTGTCGATCACCAGGTTGAAGTCGGAAAACGGCGGGTCGTAGGCCGGGTCCTGCAGGCTCGTGTCGCTGCGCAGCCGGGCATGGATCGCTTCCAGCTCGACCAGGAAGGGGATCAGCGCCCAATTGGCGTTCACGCCCTGGCCGGTCGAGGAATGCGCCTGCACGCCGGTTGCCACCGCGGTGAACTCGATCTGGCTGCGATGGCCGCGTACCGGGACCAGCCCGGTCGGCTCGGCCACGATGATGCCCAGCAGGCCCAGCGCGCGGGCGGCGTCCGATTGCGCCACCGCGATGGCGCCGAGCTTCGTTGTTTCCTCATCGGTCGTGAGCAGCAAGGTCACCGGGCAATCCGCCGGCATGCCGCGCGCGGCCAGGATGCAGGCGGCGAGCTGCCCCTTCATGTCCACGGACCCAAGCCCATGCAGCACGCCACCCGCGATGCGGCCGGACCAGGGGTCCTCCGTCCAGCCGGTATCGGGCACCGTGTCCATGTGGCCGGACAGCGCAAAGCCGCCCGGTGGCCCGCGATGGGCGACGAGCGCGCGCTTGGCGACGCCCGCCGCATCGGCATAGTCGATGCGCGTGATGTCGAAGCCGGCAAGCTCCGCCTCGATCCGGTCGGACACCGGGATGTTGGAGACGAAGCTGCGGCTGTCGATGGCCACGAGGGCGGCGGCAAGGCGGGCGAGGGCGTCGGTCATCTGCCATCCCTTGCAGGCGCGCGCGCGGCGGGCAAGTGTGCGCCGCCATGAACGATCAGCCCGCCTATCTCGACCCACGCTCCGGCGCCACCTTCCCGCTGGACCAGCCGCGCTGGTGCGGCGATGACGGCGCGCCCCTCATGCTGACGCCGCTGCCGGGCATCACGCGCGACGCCATCGCGCGGGAGCGGCGTTCCATCTGGCGCTATGCGGCCGCGCTGCCCTTCATGCCCGAGGCGCCGATCACGCTTGGTGAGGGCTGCACGCCGCTGGTGCCTGCGCGCATCGGCGGCGTCGACGCGCTGCTGAAATGCGAATGGTTCATGCCGAGCGGATCCTTCAAGGATCGCGGCGCTTCGGTGATGCTGTCGCTGCTGCGCGCCCAGGGCGTGCGGCATGTGCTGGAGGACAGCTCCGGAAATGGCGGCGCCGCCATCGCGACCTATGCGGCCGCCGGCGGCATGCGCGCGAAGATTCTGGTGCCCGACAGCACCAGTGCGGCCAAGACCGTGCAGTCCCGCGCCGCCGGTGCGGCGATCCAGCTCACGCCCGGCTCCCGCCAGGCCTGCGCGGATGAAGCGCTGCGCCAGGGGAAGCTGCGCCAGGACGGCATTTTCTACGCCAGCCACAACTGGCACCCCTTCTTCCTCCAGGGCACCAAGACGCTCGCCTATGAGCTGTGGGAGGATCTGGGT
>JBKJNV010000645.1:0-10888 GCA_046593435.1 Roseomonas sp. | reverse complement strand
GTGCTTGCCGAAGCCCGCGCGCGAGATGGATTTGAGGAAGCGCGCGGGGATGATCTTGTCGGTATCGACATTGGCCGCGGGAAGCGGCGCGGCGATCCCGGTCAGCGTGGTGAATGCCCTCACGTCAGCATCTCCTTCGGCTGGAAGTCACGCACATCCGCGAGGTGGCCGGCGAGGGCCGCAGCCGCGGCCATCGCGGGCGAGAGCAGGTGCGTGCGCCCACCCGGCCCCTGGCGCCCTTCGAAATTGCGATTGGATGTGCTGGCCGAACGCTGCCCGGGCTTCAGCTTGTCCGGGTTCATGCCCAGGCACATCGAGCAGCCCGGCTCCCGCCATTCGAAGCCAGCCTCGAGCAGGATGCGGTCGAGGCCTTCCTTCTCCGCTTGCAGCTTCACCAGGCCCGACCCAGGCACCACCATGGCGCGCACGCCATCAGCAACACGGCGGCCCTTCGCGATCGCGGCGGCGGCGCGAATATCCTCGATACGGCTGTTGGTGCAGCTGCCGATGAACACGACGTCCACGGGCAGGTCCTGCAGGCGCTGCCCCGGCGTCAGCCCCATGTACTCGACCATGCGCTGAAGCTGCGCGCGCCGCGCCTCATCGGCCGTATCGGCAGGGTTCGGAACAATGCCGGTGATGGGCAGCACGTCTTCGGGACTGGTACCCCAGGTGACCTGCGGCGCGATCTCGTTCGCGGCCAGCGACACCACCTTGTCGAACACCGCGCCCTGGTCGGAGGGCAGGCTGCGCCACCATGCGAGCGCTTGGTTCCAGGAATCGCCCTTCGGCGCACCGGGCGTACGGGAGACATAGTCGAAGGTGGTCTGGTCGGGTGCGACCATGCCGGCGCGCGCGCCACCCTCGATGGTCATGTTGCACACCGTCATGCGGCCGGCCATGTCGAGCGCCCGGATGGCGTCGCCGGCGTATTCGATCACATGGCCCGTGCCGCCGGCGGTGCCGATCTTGCCGATAACCGCAAGCACGATGTCCTTGCCCGAACAACCAAAGGCCAGGTTGCCATCGACCTGCACGCGCATGTTCTTCGCCGGCTTCTGCAGCAGTGTCTGGGTCGCGAGCACATGCTCGACCTCGCTGGTGCCAATGCCGAAGGCGAGCGCACCCATCGCCCCGTGCGTGGAGGTATGGCTGTCGCCGCAGACGATCGTCATCCCCGGCAGCGAGCGCCCCAGTTCCGGCCCGATGACGTGCACAATGCCCTGGCGCTCATCCAGCAGCGGGATCAGCGGCATGCCAAATTCGGCTGCGTTCTTCTCGAGTGTGGCGACCTGAAGCGCGCTTTCGGGATCTTCGATGCCGGTATAGCGCGAGGCATCGGTCGCGATGTTGTGGTCGATCACGCCGAGCGTCGCATCCGGCCGGCGGATGCCGCGCCCGGCCGCCCGAAGACCGTCGAAGGCCTGCGGCGTCGTCACTTCATGGGTGAGGTGAAGGTCGATGTAGAGGAGCGCGGTGCCGTCCGGCAGCGTGTCCACGACATGCGCGTCCCAGATTTTGTCGAACAGGGTCTTTGGCATTCTCACCTCCCACGCAACGCCAGGGGAAGTGAAGGCCCCCCGGAACCCTCTCGCCTTTGGCCGCCTTGCGGATACCCGGCTTCGCCGCGGCATCCGCAGAACTGGAAGCGGCTGGGCGCCTTTACTCCTGAGCGGCCTCGGCCACCGGTGCGGGAGCCGCGGCGGCGGAGGCCGTCGGCTTACCAGCCAGCTTCTCCTGGATGCGCGCCGACTTGCCGGTGCGGCCACGCAGGTAATACAGCTTCGCGCGCCGCACCTTGCCACGACGAACCACGATGATCTCGGCGATGCTCGGCGAATACAGCGGGAAGACGCGCTCCACACCCTCGCCATAGGACAGCTTGCGCACGGTGAAGTTGCTGTTCACGCCGCGGTTGGACCGCGCGATGACCACGCCCTCATAGGCCTGGGTGCGGATGCGCTCGCCCTCGACGACCTTCACCATCACGCGCAGCGTGTCGCCGGCGACAAATTCCGGCGTGGCGCGGAGTGCGGAGAGGCGGGCCTGCTGGTCGGCCTCGAATTGCTGCAACAGGTTCATGGTCAGGTCCTTTCGTCGATGCTTTAGGCGGCGGCGGTCTGGCCGGCAATGGCCCGCGCCGATGTTTCGTTGCCCGCGTGCCGCGCCCAGAGATCGGGTCGCCGCTCACGGGTGGTCTTTTCCGCCTCGGCCCGGCGCCAACGCGCAACCTCGGCGTGATGGCCGGACAGCAGCACGGGCGGCACGCTGCGCCCCTGCCATTCCACCGGCCGTGTGTAGTGCGGGTATTCCAGAAGCGCCGAGGCGCCGTGACTTTCCTCGTCAGCGCTCTCGGCCGCGCCCATGACACCCGGCAGCAGCCGGACACAGGCGTCGAGCAAGGCCAATGCCGCCACTTCGCCACCCGAGAGCACGTAGTCGCCGATGGAGACTTCGCGCAGTCCGCGGGCTTCGATGACGCGCTGGTCAACACCTTCGAAGCGCCCGCAGAGCAGGACCACGCCGGGTCCTGACGCAATTTCCCGAACCAGGGCCTGGTCCAGCAGTCGCCCGCGCGGGGTGAGGAACAGCGCTGGCCGCGGCGCGCCGTCATCCATGGCCGCGCCGAGCGCCGCATCCACCACATCCGGGCGCATCACCATCCCCGCACCGCCGCCGCAGGGCGTGTCATCGACACTGCGGTGACGGTCGGTGGCGTGGGCACGGATGTCACGCGCATCACAACGCCAGATGCCCTCTCGCAGCGCCTTGCCGGCGAGGGAGAGGCCGAGCGGGCCCGGAAACATCTCCGGGAACAAGGTCAGGATGGAAGCGTGCCACATGGTCAGGCAGCCGCCTCGCCCGCCTGCGGCGGCAGGATGATTTCCGCAGGCGGTATCACCACCACGCGGCGCGCATCGAGGTCCACCACCGGCACCGCCGCGCGGGTGAAGGGGATCAGATGTTCACCCGCCCCCTCGCCCACAACCAGATAGGCGCCAGCGCCGTGCTCCTCGACCGCACGCACACTGCCCAGCGGCACCCCGGCTTCGGTCACGGCGGAGAGGCCCACGAGATCGGCCAGGTAGAACTCCTCGGCCTCTGTAGCCGGCAGCTGTGCACGCTCGACATAGAGCCGGGTCCCGGTCAGCCGCGCGGCCGTATCCCGGTCGGTAACACCGTCGATCTGCGCCAGACCCTCGGCCTTGAGCGTGAGCGCCATGCGCTGCACGCCGACCGCATCGGTCAGCACACCCAGGGTGCCAATGCTCGCCGGGTCGGTCAGGAAAATGCGCAGCTTCACCAGGCCGCGTACACCGTGCGGCCTGCCGATCTCACCCACCAGGATGCGCTGCGCGGTCACTTATTCAGCCGGCCGCGGCGGCCGCGGCGCGTTCCTGCGCCTTCTTCTTCGGCGCGGACTGCTTGGGCTGGTCGCGATAGACGGGCATCGGCGCCAGCTCGGCCTTGCCCAGGAACTTCGCCACGCGATCGGTCGCGGTCGCACCCTGGCTCAGCCAATGCATGATCCGGTCCGCGAGCAGGCGGATACGATCCGCGTGGTCGGAGGGCAGCATCGGGTCGTAGCTACCCACCTTCTCGATGAAGCGGCCATCGCGCGGGCTGCGGCTATCGGCCACCACGATGTGGTAGTAGGGGCGCTTCTTCGCGCCAGCGCGGGCAAGCCTGATCTTCAAAGCCATCTATCGTTTCTCCGTGTTCATCAAAAGGGGCGGCCGCCGCCCTTGAGGCCAGGGGGCAAAAGCCCGGCGAGACCGCCGCGCATCATCCCCTTCTGGCCGAGCTTGTTCATCCGCTTCATCATCGCGGACATGTCGTCGAACTGCTTCAGGAGGCGGTTCACCTCCTGCACCGTCACGCCGGACCCCGCAGCGATGCGCTTTTTGCGCGATGCCTTGATGATGTCCGGCGTCCGCCGTTCCTTGGGCGTCATGGAGCCGATGATGGCCGCCTGTCGCGTCAGGATTTTCGTGTCCAGATTGGCATCCGCCATCTGCGCCTTGAGCTTGCCCACCCCGGGCAGCATGCCGAGAATGCCCGACAGCGAGCCCATCTTGCCGATCTGCTGGAGCTGCTTCGCGTAGTCGGCCAGGTCGAACTGGCCCTTCTGCATCTTGGCGGCGAGCTTTTCCGCCTCAGCCTGGTCGATCGTCTCGCTGGCCTTCTCGACCAGGGACACGATGTCCCCCATGCCCAGGATGCGGCCGGCGATACGGTCGGGATGGAAATCCTCCAGCGCGTCGAGCTTCTCGCCCGCGCCCAGCAACTTGATCGGCGCGCCGGTCACCGCGCGCATGGATAGCGCCGCACCGCCGCGCGCATCGCCATCGACGCGCGTCATGACAATGCCGGTGACACCCACCTTGTCCTGAAAGGCGCGGGCGGTGTTGACCGCGTCCTGGCCGGTCATGGCATCGACGACGAGCAATGTCTCATGCGGCTTTGTCGCGGCCTTCACGGCGGCAACCTCCGCCATCAGCGCATCATCGATCGCGAGGCGGCCGGCGGTGTCGAGAATGACAATGTCGTACAGCTCGCGGCGCGCGACATCCATCGCCCGCATCGCGATCTCAAGCGGCGACTGGCCGGGGATGATCGGCAGGGAAGTCACCTCGGCGCGCGCGGCGAGCTGCTCGAGTTGCAACTGCGCGGCCGGACGATGCACGTCGAGCGAGGCCAGCAGAACCTTCTTGCGGTCCCGCGTGCGCAGCCGCAACGCGATCTTGCCCGAAGTGGTCGTCTTGCCTGAGCCCTGGAGCCCGATCATCAGGATCGGCAGCGGCGAGGGCGCGTTGAGGTCAAGCCCGCGCTGGCCATTATCCTCGTCGCCGCCGCCGAGCGCTTCGACAAGGGCGTCATTGACGATCTTGACGACCTGCTGGGCGGGGGAGACCGAGCGGATAACCTCCTGCCCAATGGCGCGGTCGCGCACCTTGGTGATCAGATCCTTGACCACGGGCAGGGCGACATCGGCCTCAAGCAGGGCGACGCGGACTTCGCGCAGCGCTTCGGCCACATCGGTTTCGTTCAGCGCGCCACGGCGGCGCAGCCTGTCGAACACCCCACTCAGCTTGCCGGAAAGCGCCTCGAACATGGTCCCAAAATCCGTTACGGTGGCACCAAAACGTTACGCGCCGCTGCGCGAGCCTTCGCGGAGCGGCGGAGCCACCCGCGGGGGTGACCGGTTTCGGGGCTTTGCCCTGAGGGTGGGGGAGTACGCGCCGCCCCCCGCCGCGTCAAGCCAAGTGCTTACTTGGGTGCGAGGACCATCACCATCTGGCGATTCTCGAGCCGTGGCATCGACTCGACCTTAATCATCTCACCCAGGTCGGTTCGGATGCGCTCGAGCACCTTCACGCCCAGATCCTGGTGCGCCATCTCGCGGCCTCGGAAGCGGAGAGTGACCTTCACCTTGTCGCCATCCTCGATGAACGCCTTCATCTGCTTCATCTTGGTGTCGTAGTCATGGTCGTCGATGTTCGGACGGACCTTGATTTCCTTGATCTCGACGACCTTCTGCTTCTTCCGCGCCTCGTTGGCTTTTTTCTGCTGCTCGTACTTGTACTTGCCATAGTCGAGGATCTTGCAGACCGGCGGGACGGCGTTGGGCGAAATCTCGAGCAGGTCGAGGCCGACGTCATAGGCGCGGATCAGCGCCTCGCGGGCGGACATCACTCCTTGCATCTCGCCGTCCTGATCGATCAGGCGCACTTGCGGGACGCGGATTTCTTCGTTGACCCTGGGGCCATCGCGGGAGGGCATTTGCTGGGCAGCGGGAAGCGGGGCGCGTGAGATCGTGGACCTCCTCAGGTCGTTTTCAGAATTTTCAGCTTATGCGGCCGATTGGGGTCGCTCCGCAACCTGAAGATCGGGGGGCGTGCTCTCCAAGACAAGCCTCGCCACCGCTTCGGCAAGCGGCAGGGTCTCCTGCTCACGCCCCGGAAGGCGGCGCAGCACCAGGGAACGCTCCTCCGCCTCACGCCGGCCAACGACTGCGAGGATGGGGACGCGCTGGTCGATATGTTCG
The DNA here is from genome assembly GCA_046593435.1 of Roseomonas sp. GTDB lineage: Bacteria > Pseudomonadota > Alphaproteobacteria > Acetobacterales > Acetobacteraceae > Plastoroseomonas. The sequence goes on along the minus strand of JBKJNV010000645.1, from coordinate 4,839 downwards.
GGCACCTTGCGGTTGATCTTCTCGTTGCGGATATCGAGTGCGACACGGATGCCCGCCGCCCGGAGCGCCGCCGCGGCCTCGATCGCGAAGGGCGCGGCGTCATCCACGATGGTCGCCACCACCACCTGCACCGGCGCCAGCCAGAGCGGGAAGCGCCCGGCATGCTCCTCGATCAAGATGCCGAGGAAGCGCTCGAATGAACCCAGGATCGCGCGGTGCAGCATGACGGGGCGGCGGCGGGCGCCGTCCTCGGCGGTGTATTCGGCATCCAGGCGCTCGGGCAGCACGAAATCGACCTGCAAGGTCCCGCACTGCCAATCGCGCCCAATCGCGTCGCGCAGGACGAATTCCAGCTTTGGGCCGTAGAACGCCCCCTCGCCTGGGTTGAGCGTGTAGTCGACGCCGGCGATGCGGCACGCTTCCTTCAACGCGCCCTCCGCCTGGTCCCAAGTGGCGTCGGTGCCCGCGCGCTTGGCGGGCCGGTCGGAGAATTTCACGCGGAAATCGGTGAAACCGAAATCGCGGTAGATGGAGGAGAGAAGGGCGACGAAGCGCACCGTCTCATCGGCGATCTGCGCCTCGGTGCAGAAGATGTGCGCGTCATCCTGGGTGAAGGCGCGCACGCGCATGATGCCGTGCAGTGCGCCGGACGGTTCGTAGCGCTGGCAGGCACCGAACTCCGCCATGCGCAGCGGCAATTCCCGGTAGCTGCGCAGGCCCTGGTTGAAGATCTGCACGTGGCAGGGGCAGTTCATCGGCTTGAGGGCGAGCACGCGGTGATGCTCCGCCTCATCCTCGACATGGGCGGTGAACATGTGCTCGCGGAATTTCTCCCAGTGGCCGGAGGCTTCCCAGAGCTTGCGGTCCACCAGCTGCGGAGTCTTCACCTCCTGGTAGTCGGTCGCGTCCAGGCGGCGGCGCATATAGGCCTCGACCGTGCGGTACAGCATCCAGCCCTTCGGGTGCCAGAAGACGGAACCGACCGCTTCCTCCTGCAGATGGAACAGCCCCATCTCCTTCCCGATACGGCGATGGTCGCGCTTCTCCGCCTCCTCGATCTGGAGAAGGTGGGCGTCGAGTTCCTTCTGGTCGCGCCAGGCGGTGCCGTAGATGCGGCTGAGCATGGCGTTGCGATGATCACCGCGCCAATACGCGCCGGCCACCTTCTGCAGCTTGAAGGCCGTCCCTACGTCTGCGGTGCCGCGCATATGCGGACCGCGACACAGGTCGATCCACTCGCCCTGGCTGTAGAGGCTGATCTCCTGATCGGCGGCCAGGCTCTCGATCAGCTCAACCTTGTAGGCTTCGCCCTTGCCGCGGAACAAAGCGATCGCGTCCTCGCGGCTCACCACACTGCGCGCGAAGGGCGCGTTACGCGCGATGATCTCGCGCATCTTCGCCTCGATGGCCGCGAAATCCGCGGTCGTGAACGGCTCGTTGCGCGCGAAGTCGTAGTAGAAGCCATTCTCGATCGAGGGGCCGATCGTCACCTGCGTGCCGGGGAACAGTGCCTGCACGGCTTCGGCCAGCACATGCGCGGTGTCGTGGCGGATAAGTTCCAATGCCTCAGGATCTCGGCGCGTGATGAAGCGCAGCGAAGCATCGGCTTCAATGCGCGTGGCAAGGTCGATGAGCTTGCCATCGACGCTCATCGCCAACGCGGCCTTGGCGAGGCCCGGCCCGATGGCGGCCGCGACCTCGGCGCCGGTCACCGGCCCGTCAAAGGCGCGCACGGTTCCGTCGGGCAAGGTGATCGCAGGCATTGGGCGGAAGGCTCCGGGCGCGGTTTGGGGGGCGGACCATGAGCACCCGCCCCGGCGCGCGTCAAGGCAGGAGAGCGGCCAGCGCGGCCTCAACCTCCGTGACGGGCAATTCGCTTAACGGGCTGTGCCGCAGCGTGGCCACGGCCTCACCGCGCGGGGCACACAGGGCGGGATCGCTATCATCGCCGAACAGGGTGAGGCTGCGGCAACCGCAGGCAGCGATCAGGTGCATGGGCCCGGTGTCGTTGCCGATGGCGAAATCGGCACGCCGCGCCAAGGCTGCGATCATGGCGAAATCGGTTCGCCCCGTGAGGTCACGCGCCGCCGGCGCCGTGGCGAGGATGGGTGCCGCCAATGCCAACTCTCCCTTCCCGCCCAGCACCAGCGCGGGCAGGCCAAGCCCGGCCGCGAGTTGCGCGAATCGCTCCACCGGCCAGCGCTTGCCTGGCCGCGTGGGCGCAGCGCCCGGGACCAGCAGGGCGAAGCGCGCCGGCAAATGCAGACCAGCGAGGTCGGCATCGAGCCAGCCGAGATCCAGAGGCGGAAAATCGGTGATGCCCGCCATCTGCAACTGCTCGCGCTGGCGTTCCATCGTGTGCATGGCGTCGCGCTGCGGATTGGCATGCGGATGGGAGGCGCCACGGGCAATGCCCGACCAGTCAGCGCGGCCGCCTACGAACAGCCGGTAGCGGGAAGACCGCGACGAGGTCTGCAAATCATAGACGCGGCCGAAGCGCGCCGCCCGCAGCCGTCGCGCCAGGCGCAGCAGGCCCCACAGGTCACGCGCCAGCGGCCGCCCGTCTTCCCACACCGCGTCAAACCAAGGCGCGCGTCTGGCCAGCCCGGCAAAGGGCGGCGTGGTCAGCAGCGTGATGCGCGCATCCGGGTGATGCGCCCGGATGGCAGCGAAAGGCCCGAAGGCCTGCGCGAAATCGCCCAGCGCCGCGAGCTTGATGACGAGGATGTCCGTGGCGCTCACAGCAATTCCCGATAGACCGCAATCGTCGCCGCCTGCATCGCCTGAGTGCTGTAATGCGCGAGCACAGCCTTGCGGGCCGCCGTGCCGATGGCAGCCCGGTCCTGCGCCGGCATCGCAAGCACCCGAGCCAGCGCGAAGGCCAGCGCGTCGGCATCGCCTGGCGGCACCCGCCACCCGGTAACGCCCTCCTCAACGGTCTCCCGTGGGCCGCCGAGATCGGCAGCGATCACGGGCCGCGCCATGGCCTGCGCCTCGATCACCGTGCGGCCGAAAGCCTCGGCCTCGATGGAAGCATGCACGACCACGTCGGCCAGCAGCAGCGCGGTCGCCATGTCGGTCACGTGCCCGACCAGGCGGACCCGATCGCCCAAGCCGGCAGCGGCGATCTCGGCCTCCAGCGCCGCGGCAAAATCATGCTTGGCCTCGCGATCGCCGACCAGCAGCGCGATGGCATCGCCCGGCAGCTTCGCCATCGCGCGTACCAGCACCGCCTGGCCCTTCCAGCGCGTGATGCGCCCCGGGAGAAGGATGACCGGGCGGCCTTCGGGCAGCCTCCACGCTGTGCGCAGCGCCATGACGGCATCGGCGCTCACCGCTGCCGGGTCGAAGATGCGCGGATCAACCCCGCGCGGGATCACGCGCAGCCGCGCCGGGTCCACAGCGTGCCGCGCCAGGATCAGCGCCTCGATATGGCGACTGATCGCGATGACGCGGTCGCCGCGCGCCATGACCGAGTTGTACACGCGCTTGCCCGGGAAATTCTCGTTGTAGCTGCCGTGGTAGGTGGTGACGAAGCGTGCGCCGGTCCGCCGCGCCGCAAGCAGCCCCGACCAGGCCGGCGCGCGGGACCGCGCATGGATGATGCCGATCCCCTCCGCCCGCACCAGCGCCGCCAGCGCGGCCGCGTTGCGCCACATGGTCCAGGGCGCCTTGCTGTTCAGCGGCAGCGTCACATGCCGCGCGCCAAGCCTTTCGAGCGGCGCCACCAGCGGCCCACCGGCCGAGGCCACGAAGGCCCGGAAGCCGGCCGCCACCTGTGCCTCTGCGATTTCCAGCGTGCCGCGCTCAACCCCGCCGGTGACGAGGGCTGGCAGGATCTGCAGGATGGCAGGGGGGCGGGTCATGCCGCGCTTATACGGCCCGCCGGCGACCGGTCCAGCCCGCAACGCTTGACGCAGCCCTGAGTATCCGACTACGCGCCACCTTCATGTCCGTTTATTTCTTCGCCATGCTGCTGCTCTCCGGCGCCGCATTCATTCAGTCGAAATCCGCCGCACCGGAGCTGCGTCCGGCATCGGTGCAGGCGGATGACGCCTGGCGCCTGCTCGGCAAGGCCGCCTTCGCGGTATGGCTGGCCCTCATCATTTGGGGCGCTGTCACCCTGCATTGGTCGCAGCCCCTGGCCGGCGTGCTCGGGTCGTTGGGCTTCAACGCCTTCCTCGCGCGGCTCGGACCGCGGCCCTTCTGGCCGGGGCTCTCGATGCTCTGCGGCGTCGCCGGGCTGGCGCTCACCGGATTGATGCTGCTGCGCTGAACCGGCGGTTTCAAGCAATGGGCGGCAGGTGCAGCGCGATGATCTCGCCCGCCGAGTCGGGCACCGAGGGGAAGCGGCCGCGCACCAGCGGATCATGGCCAGGGATCACCCGGGTCGCGTCGCCGTCGGCCAGCGCCAGCGCGCGCTTCCATCCCGCAGCCATCGCGCCGAGGTCGAACACGATGGGAAAGGGATTCCCCCGCTCCATATTCGCGTAGTAGTGGCTGGCGTCGGAGGCGAGCACGACCGGCCCCCGCGCCGTCGCCACGCGCACCATCTGCAGCCCATCGGAATGGCCACCCACGCGGTGCAGCGTCACGCCCGGTGCAATCTCCGCATCCCCGTCGTGGAAGGTGACGCGATCAGCATACAGCGCACGGACCATGCGGACCACATCCTCGACCTCGAAGGGGTGGCGCAGGCAGTGGAAGCACATGTTCCGACCGGTGGCGAAGGCCATCTCGCGTTCCTGGAGGTGGAACATGGCATCGGGGAACAGGTCGAGATTGCCGGCATGGTCGTAGTGCAGGTGGGTGATGACCACCTGCTCGACCGTGGCGGGA
>JBKJNV010000612.1:0-3196 GCA_046593435.1 Roseomonas sp. | reverse complement strand
GGCGGCTGGATGCCTTCCCGCACGAGGTTTCGGGCGGGAAGGCATCCAGCCGCCGCGCCGCATCAGGGATGCCGACCAGGTCGAACAGGCGCTTCGCCTCCGCGCGCGCAGCGCCGCCCGTGATGCCGCGATGCAGCCGAAGCGCTTCGCAAACCTGGCGGCCGAGGCGGTGCACCGGGTTGAGGCTGCTCGCCGGGTCCTGAAAGATCATCGCGATGCGCCCGCCGCGCAGCCGGTCCAGCACAGCCGGCTTCGCACCCAGAATCTCCGCGCCATCAAGCGTCACGCTGCCCGTGACGCGCGCCTTGCCCGGCAGCAGCCCCAGTGCCGCAAGCCAGGTGACCGACTTCCCGCACCCGCTCTCGCCCACCATGCCCAGCGCCTCACCGCGCGCAATGGAGAGGTCGATGCCACGCAGCGCCGGCGTGCCATCGAAACTGACGGCGAGGTCACGCAACATGACCAGCGCGCTCATGCGCCGAAGGCAAGGTTGGAAGCGCGCAAATCCAGCGGCCAGCCCTGCGAGGCGCGCCAGCGAATATCCCGCCGCTTGCCGATGAAGGTCGCCGCCGTGTGCAGCACCATGTAGCCCGGGTCCTCGCGCTCGATGATCGCCAGCATCCGCGCATGGGCCGCGCGCCGCGCCGCACGGTCGGTCGAACCCTCCAGCACCTCGGACAGCCGGTTGAACTCGGCGTTGACCCATTGGCCCTGTCGCTGCAATTCGCCGCGCGGTCCCATCGCGCGCACCAGCGACCCCACGGGGTCACCAAAGGTGTGCGTGCAGGACCAGTCATGGATCGCCCGCGACGGCCCGGGTTCCGTCACCTGGGAGAAATTCTCCAGCATCTGGAGCTGCACATTGAGGCCCGCGACGCGCCACATCTCCACCATCACCTGCGCCGTCGCGGTCTGGCCGGTGTAGTAGTTGTTCAGGCAGCGATACGGGATCGGCTCGCCGCGATACCCCGCTTCGCGGAGCAGGCGACGCGCCTCGCCAACGTCATGGCGCGGGCTCTCCCAATCGCCCAGGTACATCTCGCCGAAGAAGGGCAGTTGCAGCCCGCGCGGCAAGGTGGTGCGCCCGGCCCAAAGGCTGTCCACGATGGCGCGGCGATCGATCGCATGCGTCATCGCGCGGCGCACCAGCGGATTGCGCAGCACGGCATGGGTCGCGTCGAAAGCGAGGATGCGGATGTTGTTGATCGGGCTGCCCAGCACCTCGAAACGCGGATTGCGCTCGATCAGCGGGATCTGGTCGGGCGGCATGTCGGTGATGAAATCCACCTCGCCCGCGAACAGCGCATTCACCCGCGACGAGACTTCGGGCATTTCCAGCACGCGAACGCGCCGCGCCGGCGGGCGGCCGCCCCAATAGGCATCATGCGCCTCGAACGTCAGCGACGAATCCGGGCGGAATTCGGCCACCTTGTAGGGTCCGGTACCGACCGGGCGCCGCGCCCAGGCGAGCCAGTTCTCGGTCGCTTCGAAGGCCGCCTGCGACACCACCACGCCGACATTCTGCGCAAGCCGGCCCTCAAGCGTCACATCGGGGACACGGTTGACGAAGCGCAGCACACCCTCGCGCGGGATCTCAATCTTCTCGAAGCCGGGGAAGGTGCGCCGCGCGGTCGCCACCACTTCGGGCGGCGGCTCGCGCCCGGCGGCACCACCGCCATAAAGCCGCGCGCCACCCAGCGAGAAGGCCGCGTCTTCGGCAGTCATCACGCGCCCATCATGCATGCGCACGCCCGCGCGTAGGTCGAATTCCACCGTGCGGTCATCGATGCGCCGCCAGGCCGTGGCCAGTTCCGGCACGGCGCGCATGTCGGTGGTCCAGCCCGTACCGATCAACCCCTCGACAAACATCTGCGAGAGGCGAAAGCCCACATTGGACTGCTCGCGCGGCGTCTCCAGAGTGTTGGAGTTGGAGATCTTCTGCACCGCCACCCGCAGCTCCGGCCGCTGGTCGGATTGTGCGAGTGCGGGGGCGGCGAGAGCGAGCGCGGGCAGTGCCGCGAATTGACGACGACGCATGGTCTCAAGCCCCCCAATTGCGCGCGCGGAAATCCATGAAGAAGGATTTTCCCGCCCGCCAGGCGATGTCACGGCGCTTGGCCGTCAGGTTCACCGATTGGTGCAGCACGGTGTAGACGGGGTCCTCCCGCTCCGCGATCTGCAGCATCCGGCGGAAGGCGGCACGGCGTTCGGCCATGTCCATGCTGGTCTCCAGCACGCCCGAGAGCGTGCCGAATTCGGCATTGCGCCATTCGCCGACCTGCCAGGCCTGCCCCTGCGGCCCGAAGCCCTGCACGAGGGACGAGACGGGATCGCCATAGGATGCCGAATTGGACCAGTCGCGGATGCCGCGCTGGGTGGTGCGATCGAAAATCTGGGTGAAGTTTTCGCGCATCTCGATGCGGATGTTCAGCCCCGCCGCACGCCAGCCCTCCAGTAAAATCTGCGCAGTCGCCGTCTGGTTCGCGTAGTAATTGCTCAGCAGCCGGTAGGGGATCGGCTCGCCGCGATAGCCCGCCTCGCGCAGTAGCCGGCGGGCTTCCGCGATGTCGAAGCGCGGCGCCTCCCATTCGGCGTGGAACATCGGCCCGTAATGCTCGAACTGCAGCCCGCGCGGCACTGGCGCGCGCCCATCCCAGAGTGCTGCGACGATGGATTGACGGTCGATCGCATGCGTGATCGCGCGGCGCACCAGCGGGTTCGCCAGCACCGGGTGCGTGGTGTCGAACACGGTCAGGCGATGGTTCATGATCGCATCGCCCACCACCTCATGGCGCGGCGAACGCTGCACGGTCGCGATCTGGTCGGGCGGCATGTCGCAGGCGAAATCCACCTCGCCCGACAGCAGCGCGTTGATGCGCGAAGACACCTCCGGCACTTCGAGGAAGCGGATGCGCCGGACCGGCGGCCGGCCACCCCAATACCCGTCGAATGCCTCAAGCGTGAGGGACTGGTCGGGCCGGAATTCCACAACCTGATAGGGACCAGTGCCGATGGGCTTGCGCGCATGATCCAGCCATGATGTCGCACCCTCGAACGCGGTGCGGCTCAGGATCATCCCGGTATTGCGGCTGATGCGCCCTTCCAGCGTCGGGTCGGGCGTGTTGTTGATGTAGCGGATGGTCTGCGCACCCACGACCTCGATGCGGTCGAAGCGGGGATAGGTGCGGCGCGCGAC
>JBKJNV010000600.1:0-2936 GCA_046593435.1 Roseomonas sp. | reverse complement strand
ATCCGCCGCCACAAGGGCCATCTGGACAATCTGGTGATCGCCATCTGCGGCGATGTCCTGCATTCGCGCGTGGCGCGGAGCAACATCCACCTGCTGCTGACCATGGGCGCGCGGGTGCGCATCGTGGGACCGCCCACGCTGATCCCGGCGGAGGCGGCCCGCCTGGGCGTCGAGATCTTCCACACCATGCGCGAGGGCCTGGCGGGCGCCGATGTCGTGATGATGCTGCGGCTGCAGAAGGAACGCATGTCGGGTGGGCTGGTCCCCTCCTCCCGCGAATTCTTCCGCTTCTTTGGGCTCAACGCGGAGAAGCTCGCCTATGCCAAGCCGGATGCGATCGTGATGCATCCGGGGCCGATGAATCGCGGCGTGGAGATCGACAGCGCGATCGCTGATGACCCGGTACGCAGCGTGATCGGGGAACAGGTGGAGATGGGGGTGGCGTGCCGGATGGCGGTGCTGGATCTGCTGGCGCGCAACCTGCGGCGGAACACGTGAAGAAATGCGGGGAGAGCAATTCCCCCCGGACCCCCAAATCTCTGACTTTTGCGATTTTGCGTGGCGACATGAACCGTGCTCGTAGGGTCGGGAGAAAATGGCCGCGCTCGTGGAGCCTCTTGCTTTGGAGATGAAACTCGATCTGCTTCTAGCGGAAAGTTATCGGAGCGAAGCGCAGCGTGTGCGCCGGCTGACAGAGGGCTGGTTCGCGACGGAAATGTATTGCGCGGCCTGCGGAAATGATTCCGTCCAACGGCAACCTAACAACACACGTGCGAGCGATTTTTTATGTGTGGTTTGTGGCGCCGAATTTGAACTAAAGAGCGGCAGGAAGCCGTTGGGCGCAGCTGTGCCAGACGGCGCCTTCAACGCAATGATCGAGCGGTTGGAGCGTCAGGGCGGCGGGCCTCACCTTGCGCTCCTGCGCTATCTACCGGAACGCATGGTGGTGTCAGACCTTATCATCGTTCCCGCGCCATTCCTGACAAAGAGCATGATCCTACGGCGACCGCCGCTCGCTTCCACAGCGCGCCGCGCTGGCTGGGTCGGCTGCAACATCCATATCGGGGATGTTCCCGCCGCCGGACGCATTGTCATTGTTCGCGATGGAGTTGCGACACTGAAAGTCGACGCCGTCAGACGTCTTCGACAGTCGTCCGCGGTAGCAGGCGATCTTGCCGAACGGACTTGGCTTGTGGACACACTTCGATGCGTTGAACGCCTGCCGCGGGAGTTCGCTTTGTCTGAGGTGTACGCGTTCGAGCCTGAGTTGAAGCGGCGCCATCCAGCCAACCACCACATCCGACCAAAGCTGCGCCAGCAACTGCAACGCCTACGCGATACCGGGCTTCTCAGTTTCCTCGGCGAGGGACGCTATCGGCGCACCGTTGAATGATGTCGCTGTCTGGGATCGCCGTGCCGCGTGGCCCCAACAAGCTTGCTGGAAGACGATACGTCTTCACACCAGGGCTTGGCGTGTTTTCAAGGGATGAGGCGCTTCGGAGGGTCGATACCGCCTGGGCATGGCATAATCCAAATGCTGAACGCCGATTCGTTGCAGTGCAGCGCGAAGGTCTAGCGCCGCGCATGTTGACGATCGCTTTCTCCCGCCCGACACATGCGTCCCAACGCTCCGCTACAGCGGCGACCGCCACGGGAGAACCATCTTGAACACCACCCACCGCCGCCCCCTGCTCGCGGGCATGGCCACCCTTCTCGCCGCCCCCGCGATCGCGCAGGCCCCCGCCCGCCCCATCTCCATCATCGTGCCCTTCGCCCCCGGCGGCAGCACCGACATCCTCACCCGCCTGCTCGCAGAGCGCATGACCGCGCTGCTCGGCCAGGCGGTGCAGGTGGAAAACCGGCCCGGCGGCAACACCATCGTGGGCGCCGAATACGTCTCGCGCGCGCGGCCGGATGGGCAGACCCTGCTGATGGCCGCCGGCACCACGCTCACCATCAACCCGGTCATCACGCCGAACCTGCCCTACAAGCTCGATGATTTCGCCCCCGTGATGCTGGCCACCACCTTTCCCTTCGGCATCATCACCAAGCTTCAGGGCGGCCCTGTCGATGTCCCCGCCTGGGTCGCCGCGGCCCGCGCGCAGCCAGGGCGCCTCACCTACGGCACCAATGGCCCGACCACGCTGACGAATGTGGCCATGCTGATCGTCATGGAGCGCCTGGGCATCACCATGCAGGACGTCACCTACCGCGGCGATTCCGCCCAGCTTGCCGCCTTCCTCGCCGGCGACCTCGACATGCTGATCGTGGCCGGCGGCACCGCGCTGCCGACCCATCGCAACAACCAGGGCCGGCTGATCGCCTGGACCTCCAACCGTCGCATCCCCTCGACGCCAGACGTCCCCGCCATCGCCGAATTCGTGCCCAATCTTGATGTGTTGAGCTGGTTCGGCCTGCTCGCGCCCGCCCGCACCCCGCCCGACCTCGTGCAACGCCTGAACGCGGCCGCTAACCAGGCCCTGCGTGAACAGCGCATCTCCGAACGCCTGACCAATGACGGCCAGTTCCTCGCCGGCGGGTCTCCCGAGGATTTCGCCGATTTCCTGCGCCGGTCCGACGCGCAGTGGCGCCCGATCCTCAGCCGTCTCAACGTGCCGCTGAACTAGCCATTGCCCCATGGCCGTGGACGGGGGCAGCGCCTATAAATGATGCCGATGCCCTCCCTCCTCATCACCAATGCCCGCCTGATCGACCCGGCCTCGGGGCTCGATTCTCCCGGCGCGCTGCTGATCCAGTCCGGCCGCATCGCCGCGCATGGCCCCGCGCTGACGGCGGCCGAATCCACCCCCACTCTGGACGCCCAGGGCGCCATTCTCGCCCCCGGCCTGATCGACATGCGCGCCTCGCTGGGCGAGCCAGGCTTTGAGCACCGCGAGACCATCGCCTCCGCCGCCCGCGCCGCGGCCGCAGGCGGC
>JBKJNV010000598.1:0-3949 GCA_046593435.1 Roseomonas sp. | reverse complement strand
GTGAAGCCCAGCCCCGGGCCGGAAGCGGCCTCGAACAGCCCGTAGAGCGTCATGGCCTGCAGCAGCTTGCCCAGCGCGGTCGGGTCGCGGACGGAAAAATCGGTGATGTCGGCCGTGCCGGCAAGCGTCGCGCCGGGCCGATTGCTCTCATACCGCCCCGTCACGCTCAGGCGACCGCCATTGAGCGTGCGCAGCACGTCGAAGTTGCGCAGCAAGGCGCCGGCATCGGCGGCGGTGATGCTGAGCGCGCGTTGCTGGCCCTCGGGCGTGATGGTGATTTCGAAAGCGCCAGACCCGGTACCGCCGCTCGCACGTGCCTCCCGCACGACGCCGAGCGCATCGACACGGGCGCGGGCGAAAAGGCCGCTCATGTCGCGCCCGGGGCCGAGGATCACGCGGTCGAAGCGCAAATCGGCGTCGAAGGCGGGGCCCGGAGCATCCGGTGCGGGGCTCGCCTCGGGCGGGGCGGCCGGGGTGGACCGCGACAGCGCACCCGCCACGTCGAGAATCGGCCCGGCCAGCGTCACGCCCCAGGCGCCGCCGGGGGCGGTTGGCCCGCGCACCTCGCCGGTGAAGCGGCTTTGGCCGAGCCGGGCCTCCTGGATCTCGACGCGTTCGGGGATGTTGTCGCGGAAGGCAGCCGCACGGGCGCGCAGCAGCGCCCCGGGCGCTTCGGCGCGCAGGCTCTCGACGGCGGCCAGCCGCCCGGCCTGGAAGCGCAGCACGGCGTCGAGGCTGCCCGGGGTGCCGCGCGCCTTGGTCCAGCCAAGCGCATCGGCCTGTACGCCGGCCTCGCGCAGGTCGGCGCGGAGCGTGAGGCGGCCGGCGCCGCCGCGCCGCGTCTCCTGACGGGCTTCGAGGGCGACCGCACCGTTGAGGATGCCGGAGACATCCAGCCCGAAGGCGGCGAAGCGGGACGCCTCGACCCGCGCGGTCAGCGTCTCGCGCGTCACTACCTGCTGGGCGTTGCCGCGGCGGAAATCCATCTCGACGACGAGGCGCGCGGGCACCTCGGCTACCGTCGCTGTGCCCGCGACGCGCAGGCACTCGGTGTTGGCGGTGACGTCGAAGGTGCCGCGCTCGATGTCGCGGCCGAGCAGGGCGGTGGGGATGCGCGCCTGTTCGATGCGCGCCTGGACGCCGATGCGGAGCTCCTCGATGGGCAGCGCGTTGATCAGCGGCAGGGCGATGGAGAGCCGGCTGTCGGTCACCTGGCCGAACAGGTCGGGCAGCGGCACCACCTGGCGGTCGAACAGGCGCAGGCGGGGGTGCTTGAGCACGCCCATCACATCGGCGACCGGCCCGGCGAGGCGCAGTTCCATCGCCACCTCCTCGGTGCCGAGGCCGAGGCCGGTGAAGCGCACCGTGCCCTCGCGCACCTGGACCGCGGTGCCGGATTGCTGGGCGGAGGCGATGCGCAGGTCGATGGCGTCGAGTGTGAAGTTGGCCACGCCCATCGCCCCCTCGGCAGGCGGGACCGGGCGCAGCCAATGCACCGTCGCGGCATCGGCGTTCAGCGTGCCGGTGAGCCCGGTGACCCGTGCGGTGGAGAAATCCTCCGCGATCTCGGCGGCCAGACGCCAGCGCCCGTCGCGGGCCTGGCCGGCGGTGACGTTCTCGCTCATCCACTGTCTTGCACCGGGAGCGATGCCATCGGGCCAGTGGCGCGCAAGGTCGGCGAAGGCAACCCGGTCCAGCGTCACGTCGAGCGCTCCGCGCCATGTCCCATCCGCGCGCAGCGCCTCGCCGGCGATGCCGATGACCGGGCCGGGTGTGCTGGGGACGGAGCGCGCGGCCGTGGCTGGCGCGCGGCTGCCGGGCGCCGCCTCGCTGCGGGTCCCGGCGGAACCGCGCGGATCGCGGGGGACAGCGTCGCGTGTTGGAGCGGAGGCGTTGGGTACGGAGGGCGCGGAGGCGCCGGGCGTGACCGGCGCAGGCGCGAGGGCGATCCGCATCGGGCCGAGCGTGGCGGTGTCGCCGGTGATGCGTGCCTCCGCCTCGATACCCGCGATCGCGACGCGACCCTGCCCGATGTTGAGGCTGCCCGGCCCGGCATGCAGCCCGGCCTCGGCCAGCAGCGCACGCCCATCGGTGTCGAACACGGCCTCCACCTCGACGGCCACGGAGGCGTCGAGCAAGGTCAGCGGTGCGAGCAGCGGCACGGCACGGCCGAGTGCCGCGGGCTGCACCTGCGGCAGCGCGATGCCGATGCCGATGCGCACCGGGGCGCCTTCGATGGCCAGCTGGACGGTCAGCGGCACGTCCTGGTCTTCTAGGCGCAGCATGGCGCGACCGCGGCCGGTGACACCCCCTCCGATGCCGCGGTCCAGCCGCACCTCCAGCCGATCCAGGCTCCAGGCGCGGCGCAACTGGCGGTCCACGACCTGCACCCGACCACCGGTGAGCGTGACGGAGCGCAGCGCACTGGCCGTGGTTGCCTCGCTGACCGGCAGCATCAGTTCCGCGAAGACCTGCGCGGCGGTGCTGGCGCCAGGCGAGGGGGCCGCCGCGCCATTGGAAATTGCTGCTTCGGCTTCACCCAGCTCGAGCGCCCAGGTGCCGTCGGCGGTGCGGGAGACCACAAGCTGCGGGCCGCGCAGCTCGATCGTGCGTGGGGCGAACTGGCCGCGCAACAGCGTCGAGAGAGAGAAGGTTACCGCCGTCTCCGGCAGCTCTACCCAGGTCGTGCCGTCCGGCGACCGGGCGCGGATGTTGCGCAGCACGATCTGGAACGGGGAGGCATGGCCATGCCGCCATCCCGCCCAGGCGATCGTGGCGTGACCCACATCGAACCGCTGCGGCGCATCCGGCCGGTTCAGCGATTCCTCGATGCGGCTGGCGAGCATGGGCAGATCGAGCGGGCCTTCGGCAAGGCGCCAGGCGAGAGCGGCAACCCCGGCCCCGAGCAGGAGCGCGAGAGTGAATACGGCCTCCAAGAATCGACGGAGCCAGCGGCCGCGCCAACCCTGCCCCTGCCGGCCGCGCGACTGCGGCGGGCGCGCCTCAGGCGGCGGGCGCGCCGAAGTCGCTTGACCGGCAGCCCCGCTCACGCCTTCCCTCCTGGGTAATGACCCAAGCCATGGCTGCACCGGACCCCCGCGACGCCGGCCTGCCACGCCCGTATGACCGCGAGGCGGCCGAACGCCTGAAGGGCGAATTCGCGGTGCTGGGCGCGGCGGAACGCGCCCTTGTGGCGAGCGATGCCGGCGCGGCCCTGCTCGGCGCGCTGGGCGGCCATAGCCCCTTCCTGTCGGATCTCGCGCTGCGCTTTCCCGCAGCGCTCCTGCGCCTGGTGGAGCGTGGGCCGGATGATGCTCTGGCCCTGGCACTCGACCCGCTCTCCCGCGCCGAGCCCGCGACGCCGCGCGCGGCCATCGGGGGACTGCTCAGACGCGTGAAGGCGCAGGTCGCGCTGATCGCGGCGGCGGCCGATATCGCGGGGCTGTGGACGCTCGACAAGGTCACCGGCGCGCTGTCCACGCTGGCCGAGGCGTCGCTCGACCTTGCCCTGGCGCAGTTGCTGCGCGAGGCGGCGGCACGCGGCGACCTGCGCCTGCCCGGACGGGCAAAGCGGGACCCCAAGGCGGTCGCGCGCGGGTCCGGCCTCGCGGTGCTGGGCATGGGCAAGCTCGGCGCGCGGGAGCTGAACTATTCTTCGGATATCGACCTCATGGTTCTGTTCGACCCGGAGGTCGCAGCCTACCAGCCTGAACGCGCGAGTGCGGTCTACGTTCGTATCGCGCGCGACCTCGTGACCCTCATGGAGGAACGCACCGCCGAGGGCTATGTGTTTCGCACCGACTTGCGGCTGCGGCCCGACCCGGCGGCCACACCGCTCGCGGTCTCGATCCCGGCGGCGATCGGCTACTACGGATCGATGGGGCAGAACTGGGAATGCGCGGCCATGATCAAGGCCCGCACGGTCGCCGGCGACCGGCCCTTGGGCGAG
>JBKJNV010000493.1:0-6035 GCA_046593435.1 Roseomonas sp. | reverse complement strand
GCGGCCCCTGGCTTCAATTGGATGTTTCCCCGCGGGCCAGGCTTAGCAGGCTGCGGAACTTTGCGTTGAGACCGGTGGCTTTCCTTGCCTTCGTCCGAGCCTTGCGGGCCATTTCGCCCGGTTTGGGCCAGTTTGTACTGGCTTCATGGCAGCATTCGTCGGCACCGGACGCATCGCGGGCGTGATCATGCCGCGGCTCCCAGCAGCTTCGGCAACCGCACAAGGTTGTAGGCTGCGACACGCAGCGTGAACGCCCAGCCGACACGCGCCAGGCCTCGCAGCCGCATTCGGCGCATCCCGGCCACCTCCTTGCCCCAGCCGAACACTTCCTCGATCCGTTTGCGGATCACCTGGCTGACCGCATACCCCGCATGCCGCGTGGTGCGACCATCAATCGATGAACTCCGGCCATTCCTGTGCTGCGCTACATGCGGCGTCACGCCGATCTCGCGCATCGCCGCCACAAAGCCCTGCGTGTCGTAGTTCTTGTCAGCGCCTAGCGTGGTCCGCCCTTGCTTGGCCAGCGGTGCCATCATCGCCTGCCCCGCATCGCGCTCCGCCGTGCCAGTGGCCAGCGTCGTCGCCTCGCCCACCACCAGGCCGTGACGGTTCTCCATCACCACATGCCCCGCGTAGTACAGCCGCGCCGCCTGGCCGTTCGACTTGCGCGCCAGACGCGCATCCGGGTCGGTGGTCGAGGCGTGCGTCTCATTGCTACGCTTCTCGCCGTGAAAGTCCCGCTCGCCATTGCGCCCCGGCGCCGGCGGCTCGCCGCTGCCATCCTTCGGCCGGAAGCTCTTCATCGAGGCCCAGGCCTCCAGCAGCGTGCCGTCCACCGAGAAATGCTCCGACGACAGCAGCGGCGCCACCTCGGGTGCGGCCAGAACGGCCTGGAAAAACTTGCCCGCAATGTCGCCCCGCATCAGACGCTCGCGGTTCTTCGTGAACACCGTCACGTCCCACACGGCCGCGTCCATCGACAGCCCGACGAACCAGCGAAACAGCATGTTGTAGGTGATCTGTTCCATCAGCTGCCGCTCCGACCGCGCCGAGTAGAACGCTTGCAGCAGCAACGCCCGCAGCAGCTTCATCGGGCGCAATCGAGTCCCGACCACCCGCCGCATAGAGCTGGTCAAACTCGCCCGACAGACGCTCCAGCGCCGCATTCACGATCGGTTGGATCAGCCGCAGCGGATGGCCCACCGGCACCATCGCCTCCGGGCTCAGATAACTGAACATCGCCGCGGTCTGACAATCCGCACCACGCATCACACCGCTCCCAATACCCATCATCAGGGAATCAGATCAATACCGGTTTGAACAGACGAATTTCCGCAACCTGTTAGGGCGGGACCGCCGTTTCTCGCATCACCGCCTCGGGCGTGCGGTAGCGGGCGGCCATGGCGCGCTCGGCCGCCGTGCTCTGTTGCGCCTGCATGTAGGCGCCGAGGTGGCGGGCATGGTCCACGATGTGCCGGCCGATGGGCAGGCGCTCGGCGGCGAAGCTGGCCAGCGCGGCTGTCAGGTCGCCGGGGGTGGCGCGCAGGGCCCGGGCCAGCGCCACGGCGTCAGTGCCGGCCTTGGTGACGCCCATGCCGCAATGCGGCCGCGCGACGAAGGCGGCATCCCCGATGAGGGCCACCCGGCCGAAGACCATCTCGCTCGAATGCAGATCGACGATCGGCTGGAAGAACAACGGCTCGGCCAGGGCGACCACCTCGGCGAAGGCGGGTGCGAGGAGGTCTCGCGCGGCCACTCGCGCCTGGTTGACGAAAACGGTGCGGATCAGCGTCGGCGCAATCCCATCGGGATGGATGCGGCCATTGGCATCCGTCAGCATCGCGGCAAGGGTTTGTGGGTCGGTGGGGCGATACCAGACGAAGTTGAAGCGACGTCCGCCCTCGGCGTCGGCCACGGGATAGCCCAGCATCTGTTCGCCATCGGGCAGGCAGAAGGCGAAATGGCCCATCAGCGCGGCGCGGGCCGTGGGGCTCATGCGCGCCTCCTCCACCACGCCGCGCCAGGCGATGTAGCCGGCGGCGATCGGGCGCACCTGTGACGCGAGGACGCCGCGGATGGCCGAGCGCACGCCATCGGCCGCGATCAGCAGATCGGCACGCTCCTCCGCGCCATCGGCGAAGCGGACGCCAACGCCCCGGGCATCCTGTTCGAAGCCGGCCACGGCGTGACCGGGCCGCAGCAGCCCCGCGGGCAGCGCCTCGTGCAGGAGGCGGTGGATGCGGCTCCAGCCGGCCAGGATCTGCGGCAAGGGCTGCTCCCCCACCACGGTGCCGGCGGCGTCGTAGGTGATGCGGCCGTCAACGCGGATGCCGACCTCCGCCTCGCGCGGGACACCTGCGGCGGCCAGGGCGTCGAAGAGTTCCGGATGAGTGACGATGCCCGCGCCGCGGCCGGAGAGTTCCTCAACCGAGCGCTCATGGACCGTGACGTCATGGCCGTCGCGCGCGAGCAGATTGGCTGCGAAAAGCCCGGCGATGGACCCGCCGGCGATGATGACCCGCACGGGGCCGTCAGGCCAGGTCCGCGCCGGAATAGTTCAGCTCCAGCGTCACCCCGTTCGGATCCACCACAAAGATCTGGTGCAGTGCGAGGTTGGGCACCGCGCGTTCGCGGAATGCCAGCCCGGCCGCGCTGAGCTGCGCGCGCATCTCGGCAAGGCCGGTGGCGGTAAAGGCGATGTGGTCGATGGTGCCGGTGCCGCCCGAGGCATCGGCGCCCCGATCACCCAGATAGTCCTTCAGACCGGAGGCGTCATTGGGGTCGATGCCGATGACATGCACCACGGCCTGTTCGCCGCGGTAGAGCCACACCCCGGGGAAGGGGAAACTCGGTCGCGGGCCGACCGTGAGCCCGAGCACATCCACATAAAATTGGCGCGTGTCCTCCAGCCGCGTTGTCCGGATGGAGCAATGGTCGAGCTGGGTGAGCGGCATGGGTGTTCCTCGATTTGGCCCGCATCGAAGGGCGGCCCAATGTCGCCTGTCAAGCGCGGGCGGGATAGACGCGCGCAGCCTTATGGGTGAGTAATGCAGTATAGCCGGGGGAAATGAAATTGAGCGGGCTGAACGCGGCATGAAGGCAGCGGCATTCGACTATGTGCGGGCGGAAAGCGTCGCCGGCGCGCTGGAAGCGTTGCGCGCCGCCGGTCCGGATGCGCGGCTGCTGGCGGGCGGGCAGAGCCTTTTGGCCACGTTGAATTTCCGGCTCTCCGCGCCCCCCATCCTCATCGACATCGGCCGATTGGATGAGCTGCGGGGTGTGACGCAAACCGCGGGCGGCGGCTTGCGGATCGGCGCCCTGACCACGCATGCCGAGATCGGGCGCAACGCCCTGGTCGCCCGCCTCGCCCCGATGTTGGCCGAGGGGGCGCCGCTGATCGCGCATGCGGCCATCCGCAACCGTGGTACCATGGGTGGATCGCTGGCACTGGCCGACCCCGCGAGCGAGTGGCCGGCCTGTGCGCTGGCGCTGCAGGCGCAGATCGAGATCGCTGGGCTGGATGGCAGCCGCCGGGTCCCGGCCGTCGATTATTTCCAGGGGATGTACGCGACGGCCTGCGGCAGCGATGAGCTGGTCGCCGCGCTGCATGTGCCACCCATAGTGCCCGGCATGCGGCAAAGCTGCTGCGAGCTGGCACGCCGGCATGGGGATTACGCCCTGGCAGGGCTCGCCATCACGCTGATGGTCGAGGATGGACGCGTGCGGGACCTACGCGCTGTGTTTTTCGGCGTGGGGCCAACGCCCATGCTGGCGCTGCACGCCGGCGCGGCCGCTGAAGGCTTGTCGCCGGCCGAGGCGGCGCATGCTGCCGCCGACGCGCTCGCCGCCGACCTCGACCCGCAGTCAGACCCGGTAACGGACGCCGCCACCCGCATGCATCTGGCCCGCGTGCTGCTCCGCCGCACCATCACCCGTCTGGGGAGCATCGCATGAACGAGATCGACCTGGCCCTGACGGTCAATGGCGTGGCCGTTCGTGCCCGCATCCCGGCGCGCATGCATCTGGTCGATTTCCTGCGCGAGCGGCTGGACCTCACCGGCAGCCATCTGGGCTGCGAGCACGGCGTCTGCGGCGCCTGCACCATCCGCGTCGATGGCCTGGCGGTGCGCGGCTGCCTGATGCTGGCCGCGCAGGCAGAAGGCAGCGTGGTGGACACCATCGAGGGGCTGACCCAATCGGGCGCCATTGCCGATATTCAGGCGGCCTTCGTGGCGCGCAACGCCCTGCAATGCGGGTTCTGCACCGCGGGGATGCTGGTCACCGCCTCCGAGTTGCTCGCCCGCGGTGGCATCCCCGACCGCGCCGAGATCCGTGCCGAGATTGCCGGCAATTACTGCCGTTGCACCGGCTACCACGCCATCGTGGACGCGATCGAACAGGTGGCGCGCGACCGCGCCGGAGCATCCGCATGATGGACGGGATCCTCGGCGCCGCAGACCGCCCCAATGCCTGGATCGGCCGCTCCCGCCCGCGGGAGGCAGCGGCGCGGCTGGTGGCCGGCGGCGGGCGCTACGTGGATGACCTGCGGCTGCCGCGCCTGGTGCATGTCGCCTATCTGCGCAGCCCGCACGCGCATGCGCGCTTCACCCTGGACACCAGGGCCGCCGCGGCCGCCCCGGGCGTCGTGGCGGTGGTGGTGGCGGCGGATCTGGCGCCGGTGATGACGCCCTGGGTCGGGGTGCTGGCGCATTTCAAGGGCCTCAAATCCGCGCCGCAATCGCCACTCGCCGATGGCCGTGCGGTCTGGCAGGGCGAGGCGGTGGCCGCCGTGGTGGCCCAAAGCCGCGCCGAAGCCGAGGACGCCGCCGCCCTGATCGAGGCCACATGGGACGCGCTGCCCGCCATGGCCGACGCGCAGGCCGCGCTCGACGGTGCGCCGATCCATCCCGATCTGGGCGACAACCTCGCCTTCACGCGCGCCCTGGACACGGGCGAGGTGGATGCCGCCTTCGCCGCAGCGCATCTGGTGGTGCAGGCGCAGTTCACCACCGGGCGCCATACCGGCGTGACGCTGGAACCGCGCGCGATCCTCGCTGACTGGGACCGCGCTTCGGGCCTGCTGAGCGTGCATCACGCCAGCCAGGCGCCGCACATGATGAAGGAGATTTTCGCCAAGCACCTCGGCCTGCCCGAGGAGAGCGTACGGGTCATCTGCCCCGATGTGGGCGGGTCCTTCGGCATCAAGGTGCATGTCTACGCCGATGACATGGCGACGGTGGCCATCGCGAAGCTGCTTGGCCGACCGGTGAAATTCATGGCGGACCGGCTGGAATCCTTCACCGCCGACATTCACGCGCGCGAGCACACGGTCGATGGCCGGCTGGCGGTCGCGGCCGATGGCACCATCCTCGCACTCGCGATTGATGACCTCACAGGCATCGGCCCCTATTCCGTCTATCCGCGCACGAGCGCGGTGGAAGGCAACCAGGTGGTGAACATCACCGGCGCCTGGTACCGCATGCCGGCCTATCGCGCGCGGCTGCGCGTCGCCTTCACCAACAAGCCGCCGACGTGCCAGTACCGCGCGGTGGGCCACCCTGTGGCGTGCATGGTGACGGAAGGCCTGGTCGACCTCGCGGCCCGTGGCCTGGGGATGGACCCGGCCGAATTTCGCCGGCGCAACCTGCTGCCCGATGATGGCTACCCCACCAAGGCCCCCTCGGGGCTGCTGTTCGAGGGGCTGTCGCACCAGGCCTCGCTCGCCCGGCTGCTGGAATTGATGGATTATGATGGCCTGCGCGCCCAGCAGGCGGCCGCGCGCGCGCGGGGCCGGCACCTGGGCATTGGCCTTGCCAGCTTCGTCGAGATAGCGAATCCCTCGCCCGCCTTCTACGGCGTGGGTGGGGCGCCGATCAGCGCCCAGGATGGCGCGACCGTGCGGCTCGACCCTGGCGGCAGCGTGACCATCGCGTCCTCCATCACCGAGCAGGGCCAGGGCACCGAGGCCATCCTGGCGCAGATCGTGGCCGACGCGCTGGAGATCGACCCGGGCCGCGTGCGCGTGGTCACGGGCG
>JBKJNV010000456.1:0-6212 GCA_046593435.1 Roseomonas sp. | reverse complement strand
ACCCCCGATGCGATCAAGTCGGCGGTGGAACTCAGCGCGCGCTACATCAACGACCGCAAGCTGCCCGACCTCGTCGATCACATCGATCGCCTTGTCCGGCAGCTTGCGGTCATGGATGTACTTGGCGGCCAGTTCCACCGCGCCGCGGATGGCTTCGGTCGTGTAGCGGACCTTGTGGTGCTTCTCGTAATTGGACTTCAGACCGGTGAGGATCTTGATCGTGTCCTCGATCGAGGGTTCGTTCACGTCGATCTTCTGGAAGCGGCGGACCAGCGCGCGGTCCTTCTCGAAGTAGATGCGGTATTCCTTGTAGGTCGTGCTGCCGATGCAGCGCAGCGTGCCCTGGGCAAGCGCCGGCTTGAGCAAGTTCGAGGCATCCATCGCCCCGCCCGAGGTGGCGCCGGCGCCGATCACGGTATGGATCTCGTCGATGAACAGGATCGAGCCCGGCTGCGCCTCCAGCTCGTTCACGACGGCCTTAAGGCGTTCCTCGAAATCACCGCGGTAGCGGGTGCCGGCGAGCAGGCTGCCCATGTCGAGCGCGAAGATCGTGGATTTCAGCAGCACCTCGGGCACGTCGCCCTCGATGATGCGCTTGGCCAGGCCCTCAGCGATGGCGGTCTTGCCGACGCCAGGGTCGCCCACATAAAGCGGGTTGTTCTTGGTACGCCGGCACAGGATCTGGATCGTGCGCTCTATTTCCGAGTCGCGGCCGATCAGCGGGTCGATCTTCCCCGCCTGCGCCTTCTTGTTCAGGTTCACGCAGTAATTCGTCAGCGCGTCCTGGCCGCGCGGCGCGCGTTGCGGCTTTTCCTCACGCTCGGTCGGCTCCTCAGGCGGGGTCGAGCCCTGGGCAGGGCGCGGCGTGGAGCGGCCAGGCGCCTTGGCGATGCCGTGGCTGATGAAGTTCACCGCATCCAGCCGGGTCATGTCCTGGAGCTGCAGGAAGTAGACCGCGTGGCTCTCGCGCTCGGAGAACAGGGCGACCAGCACATTCGCACCAGTCACCTCGTCCCGCCCCGAGGACTGCACGTGGATCGCAGCGCGCTGGACCACGCGCTGAAAGCCCGCCGTCGGCTTCGGATCACCCGAGCGGTCGGTCACCAGGCCAGCAAGGTCCTTGTCGAGGAACTCGCCGAGATCACGCTTGAGCTTTTCGATGTCCACGCCGCAGGCGCGCAGCACGGTGGTGGCGTCTGCATCCTCGGCGAGAGCGAGGAGAAGATGTTCGAGTGTTGCATATTCGTGCCGGCGGTCATTGGCGAGGCCAAGGGCGCGGTGGAGCGTCTGTTCGAGATTACGGGACAGCATGGTCGTTACGCTCCCTGGAACGGGTGCGCGCAGTCGGTGCGCGGGGCCGTTATCGTCATTTCGTCATGTAGGATGCCGGAAAGCCTTTGGCATCCCCAGCGGAAAAGACCGCGCAGCGACCAAGTGTAACGGCGCTATTCCTTTTCGATCGTGCATTGCAGCGGATGCTGGTTCTGCCGCGCGAGATCCATCACCTGGGTGACCTTCGTCTCGGCGACCTCGTAGGTAAAAACGCCGCAGACGCCCACGCCGCGACGATGCACGTGCAGCATGATGCGAGTCGCTTCTTCCCGGTTCTTCTGGAAAAAGCGTTCGAGCACGTGAACGACGAACTCCATCGGCGTGTAGTCGTCGTTGAGCATCAGGACCTTGTACATGGCCGGCTTCTTGGTGCGCGGTCGGGCCTTGACGACAACGCCTGTGTTCGGGGCGTCGCCATTGCCTGCGCCGCCGTTTCGCTTGTCTGGGTCGCTCATGGCTGCTGGTTGCTCATGGCCTGGGGTGTCGTCTCGTTTCACTGCTCGCCGGCGGCGCTCTGTCCCGCCGCCGGGCTTAGGATATCGGATGTTTCCCGCAGAGGTGAAGTGCCATGCGCCCGATGAAACAACCGTTTACCACCGATGATCGCGAGAAAGGCCCGAAACAGCAGATCCCAACACAAAAAACCCGGGCCGCCCTCCGGTCAGGAGGGCGGGCGCGGGCTGCTGCAATCGCCGGGACGGGCCCGGGCAATGTGGTCTCGCGGCGGGTAGACCCCCCGCGAGACCGCGGCGCGAAATCAGGCCGCGATCGGCTTGGCGAGCTTTTCCATCGCGACCTGCATGCGGGCCGTGATCGGCGCGGAGGCCGATTCCGTCAGGCGCAGGACGGCTTCCTGGAACTTCGTGGTCTCGGCCGAGGACTTCTCGAAAGCGGCCTTGGCGAAGGACGCTTGCAGGTCGGCGGCTTCCTTGAGGCTCTTGACGGAGGACAGGGCCTTGGCGCTCTCCATCGCGTGGTCGGCGAAGCCCTGCGCAACCGCGGCGTACTGGCGGGCGAGGTCCTGCGTGCCTGACGCCCAGAGCTGGGCGGCCTTGGTCATCGCTTCGATGTTGCCACGGCCGAACTCGGCGGCCTCTTCGGCGGCCTTCATCATGCCTTCGGTGGCCTTGGTTGCCTGTTCCATCGTCTTCTCCATGGTTGCGCGGGTTTGCACTGTGGACTGATCGATCATCGACTTCGCCTTCGCGGCCGCGTCGGCCGCAATATTCGTCACATTGGTCGTGGGCATGGTGGTTTCCTTCGATTCACTGGTAAGCGGCGCCACGGCGGTTGGTGCCTGGGCGATCTCGGACGTCTCAGGCACGGCCACTTTCGCAGTGGACGCCGATGCCGTGGGGGTGGCTTCATCCTGGGCAGCGATCGGCGAGACGCTCCGCGCTTTGCCGCGCGATGCCACGCGTCCCTTGGTGCTGCTCATGCCGCCCTACCTCATTCTGCTGGCGCCCGGACCTGGAGCGCCGACCACACCTCATGCGATTTCCGGCCGCGGGGTGCATTCCCATCTGCCGTTTTGCTGCGGTGCAACATAAGTTTTCTAGGAGATGCCCTGGCTGGTACGCAAGCATTATTTTGCAGTGCAGCATAAAATAATGGCGGGTTCGGATGAGCGCATGCTGCAGGCCGAACCGAGCCTCCTCTCGTAACCGATTGATGAGCCATGGAAGATCGCCGGATAAGCTGGACACGAACCCGCGCGCTCCGGTAAAGCTGATAGCGTCCAGTTCGGACGGTTGGGGGGCCCGCTGGGTCCTTGGGGGAGATTTCATGGTGCTGTGCGTGGCCGAGCCCCGGCCCTTTCGCCTGCTGCTCTGGCGCCTGCCGATGGTCCTGGTGCTCCTTGCGACGATCGTCTGGCACCGCGATGCCAGCGCACAGATCGGCAGCGACCGCTACGCCGCCATCGTCCAGGATGCACGCACCGGCGCGACGCTGATGGCGGCCAACGCCGACGAGCATCGCCATCCGGCATCGCTTACCAAGATGATGACCCTCTATATGCTGTTCGAGGCGCTGCGCAGCGGCCGCGTCCGGCTCGACACGCCGATAATGATGTCGCGTGAGGCCGCCGCTCAGCCGCCGTCCAAGCTTGGCTTGCCGGCGGGATCGTCGCTCACGGCCGAGCAGGCGATCCTGGCGCTGGTGACGCGCTCGGCCAACGATGTTGCCTATGCTGTCGGCGAGCACCTGGCCGGCTCCGAAGATCGCTTTGCGCAGGTGATGACCCAGCGCGCGCGTTCCCTGGGCATGACCCGTACGACCTTTCGCAACGCGTCCGGGCTGCCTGATTTCGAGCAGGTCACGACGGCGCGGGACATGGCGCTGTTGGGCCGCCGCCTGCGCGATGATTTCCCGGCCTACTTCCCGTATTTTTCTACCGACAGCTTCCGCTTCCGCGGCCGGTTCATCGCTAGCCACAACCGTCTGCTTGGCGAGTATGAGGGCACGGACGGCATCAAGACCGGTTACATCAATGATAGCGGCTTCAACATCGTGACGAGCGTGCAGCGAGACGGCCAGCGGCTTGTGGCCGCGGTATTCGGCGGCGCATCCGGACGTGAACGCGACCGGCATATGATGGATATCCTGGATGCGAGCTTCGCTCGCCTCGGCGTTGGCCCGCGGGAGCCGGCCATGGCCGCAGCGCGGCCCTCACTCGGGCTGGTTTCGAGCGCCCGGGCCAACACGGTTCCGGCCGCACGAATGGCCGATCCTGTGCGTCGCGGCGCTCAGGCGGCACAGCCCCGCCAGGCCGTTCGCCCTGCCCCGTCAGGTGCCGCGCGCAGCGGAATGGCGCGCGCCCCGGTGGCGGAGCGCCGGGCGGTCGTTCGCAGGGACCAGCAGCCAAACCGGGCGGCCGGCGCATCGCGCAGCGCCCTTGCGGCGACGCCGCATGGGCAAGCCCTGCGGGCACCGGTGCGCCAGGCCCAGACCCGCAGCGCGGTGCGCTACGAGCAGGGCGACCGCACCCCTCCGCGCCGCGGTCCGGGCCGCTGAGCGGCCTTCAGCCGTAGGTCTTCAGGATCGCTCGCATCGCCGGTGCCATGTCGGGCCGCTGCAGGGCGAAGGCAACCTGCGCTTCCAGGTAGCCGGCCTTGTCACCGCAATCGAAGCGGCGCCCCTCATACCGCACGCCGTGGAAGGGCTGGTTGCCGATCAGCTTCGCCATGCCGTCGGTCAGCTGCACCTCTCCGCCCGCGCCTTTTTCCATTTTGGCGAGGTGGGTGATCACCTCCGGCATCAGGACATAGCGGCCGATGATGGTGAGGTTGGATGGCGCCTGGTCAACTGCCGGCTTCTCGACCAGCCCCTTTACGGAAACCAGCCGCCCCATATCCTCGGCCACGTCGAGAACGCCGTAGCGGTTCACCCGCTCGCGCGGGACCTCCTCAATCGCGACCACATTGCCGCCGGTCTCCTCATAGGCGCGGGCGAGCTGTGCGGTGCAGGAGGTCTCGCACATCATCAGGTCGTCGGGCAGCAGGATCGCGAAGGGGTCGTCGCCGATGAAGGCGCGCGCGCACCAAATGGCGTGGCCGAGCCCCATGGGAACCTGCTGCCTGACGGTGACGATGGCGCCTGGCGGCAACGCCTGCGCTCGCAGCAAATCGAGTTCGGTCTGCTTTCCACGCTCGGCCAGGTGACGCTCCAGCTCATAGGCGACGTCGAAATGCTCCACGATCGCGGTCTTGCCGCGGCCGGTGATGAAGCAGAATTGCTCGATGCCCGCCGCGCGCGCTTCTTCCACCGCGTACTGGATCAGCGGCTTGTCGACGACGGGCAGCATTTCCTTGGCCATCGCCTTGGTGGCGGGCAGGAAGCGCGTGCCCAGGCCGGCAACCGGCAGGACGGCTTTCTTGAGAGGCTTGAGACTCATGCTGAACGGTTCCTGGCGAGCGTCTTGACCATCACCCGACCATGGATTGGCGTCGGATTTGTGGCGGCCGGAAAACTGTAACGCGGAACAATGCGCTTTGTTGAGGGCGGGTGCCGGAGCGGTTCCGCAAGCTGGTTCATTCTGGCGGGCCGCATCGCTGCCTAGCCGAGCAGAAGGTCGCGCGCGGCGTTCAGGCGTGCCGCGAGCCAATCGCTGCCACCCTGGTCAGGATGTGCGGCCCGCATCAGACGCCGATGCGCAGCCCGGATGGTCGCCTCGCTCGCCCCATCCTCGAGGCCCAATATCGCCAGCGCTTCCGCCCGGCTCAATGGGGTGTCTGAAGGCGGGGGCGGCGCCGTGCGCCAGTCGGGGTGGTCGCGGTCAAGCCAGGCTTCCAGCAGCGGCACGCTCTCCGCGTCGTTGACCGCGCAATCCGCGAGCAAGGCGCGCAGCGCATCGGGCGTCAGCTCGGCGAGGTCCTGGCCAGCATGAGGGCCGCGCCGCACCTGTCCGGTCATTGCCCCGCTGCCGTGATCCAGGGCGAGGTCCAGGGTGGCGGTGGTGATGCGCGAGGCATCGGTGGGATCGCCAGACCCGCGGGAAAAACGCCGGGCCAGGCGCCACCCCTGCCACCAGCGCCAGAGTGCCGGGCCAAACAGCGCCAGGGCCCAGAACACCTGCCCGCCGCGCCCCGTGGCCAGCAGAACCACGATGATGGCACAACCGAGCATCGCCCCGCCCACGGCCGCGGCCTTCTTCACCTGCTCGACCTGGGCCGTTGCGAAGGCGCGCAGCAGCACCAGCAGCAGGACCAGCGCGAGGGCGCCGAGGGCCAGGGCGACAAGCGGCGGCATCAGCGGGGCGCCTTCATCGGCTTGGTGCCGGCAGTTGGGCGACCAGGCGCCGGGCCGCGGGGTTCGCGAGCGCGCTCAACGCCCGCCGCCCGCCCGCGGCATAGGTGGCGACAGCGCGGAGCAGGTCTCGC
>JBKJNV010000323.1:0-4468 GCA_046593435.1 Roseomonas sp. | reverse complement strand
CCTGCAAGGCCAGGGTGCCGTCGGTGCCGCCGTAGCGCATGGCGACGTTGTCGATTTCGACGAATGGGGACATGCGGAGCTTTCTTTGACGACAGCATGGGGGAATGAATTCCCCCAAACCCCCATCTTTTATTTTTATCTATTGGTGCTGCTCGACAACCAGGGCCAATAAATCAAAGATAAAGAATGAGGTCTGGGGAAATTCCTTTCCCCAGCCTTTCTGCTACAGCATCAAATCCGCCTGCGGCGGCAGGAAGTCAGGCGTATACATCGCGCTCGCCCGCAGGCGCGGGGTGAGGTTGTAGCTCTCCTCCACCGCGACGATGCCCGCCTGCAACCGCGCCATATCCACCGAGGACAATCCATTGGCGCGCACATGGTCGGTGATGATCACCCGCGTCGCGTTCATCTGATGGCGCTCGGCCTCCAGCGCCACATCGGTCAGCGGCTCCACCCGGCGCAGGATGGCGAGGCTATCCGCCGGGTCCCCGAGTTGCGCCTTCAGCCCCCGCAACAGCCCCGCGACCACGCCGCGCACCGCGGCCGGGTTGCGCTCGGCAAAGGCGCGGGTGGTCAGGATGGCGCCGCCATACAGGTTCAGCCCGTGGTCGTAATACATCATCACCCGCTGCGCCGGATGATCGAGCCCGATCCCCTTCAGCGCCAGCGCCGAGGTGGTAACGAACCCGGTCACGCCATCGACCTCGCGCCGCACCAGCATGGGCTCACGCAGGGCAGGGGTCACCGACTGGAACGTGACCTTCGAGGCATCGATGCCCGCGGCTTTCGCGAAGGCGGGGAAAAGCTGGCGGCCGGCGTCGAAATCGGGTGCTGCCAGGCGCCTGCCCTCAAGGTCGCGCGGGGTGCGAATCGGCCCATCCGCGCGCACGATGGCGCATAGCGGCGAACGGTCATGCAGCACGGCGACGCAAATGATGCCGCGGTCGGGGTTTTCGGCCGCGAACTTGATCGCGGGGTTGATGTCGGCATAGCCCATGTCATAGGCGCCCCCCGCGATTGCCACCGGCACCCCGCCCGAGCCATTGCCGCGATCGACCTGCACATCCACCCCCGCCTCGCGGAAGAAGCCCTTCTCGCGCGCGGTCAGCGCGAAGCTGTTGGGCGCCTGGAAGGCCCAGTCGAGCGTGAGGCGCACGCGCGGCAGGGCCTGGGCGCGGCCGATGGCGGGTGCTGCGAGCAGGCCTGCCCCAATGGCGAGGCTATGGCGGCGGGTAATGTTCATCACGATGGGTCCCCGGGTTTTGGGCAATGCACAGCAACCCGCGGGCCATGAACGAATGCGCTCGAAGATGCAAGAATTCGCCGCCCCAACCCGGGTGCCGGGAGCAGGCACCCGGATGCACTGCCTCTTTTCTAGGCGTGATGCATGAACGCCGCGCTGACCGAGGCGCGCGCGATCAGGCTGCGCAGCGCCGGGTTCTCATGCCCGTCAAGCGCGGTCAGCGCCTCCATCGGGCAGAAGAACTCGTGCCCATGCGCCACCTGATGGCGCGCGAAGCCCTCGTAATTCTTGCCGCGCAGGCCGTAGATCACGCGCAGGTCGCGCACCGGCAGGATCAGCGCCTGGGTCGGCTCGCTTTTGTGCAGCCCCACGATGCGCCAGCGCGGGGTGCCCGGCGGGAAGCCGTCCACCGCCTGGTCCTC
This sequence comes from Roseomonas sp., assembly GCA_046593435.1. Classification (GTDB taxonomy): domain Bacteria; phylum Pseudomonadota; class Alphaproteobacteria; order Acetobacterales; family Acetobacteraceae; genus Plastoroseomonas. Next base: position 2,803 of record JBKJNV010000323.1, on the reverse strand, counting down.
GGTGTCGTTGAACAGCCACGGCAGCGGGCAGCAGACCTGGAGAGAGCAGGTGCTGGGGGCGAAGCGGGCGCGCTTGTCGAACATGTTCTGGGTGGTGGAGCAGGCCTCGATGCACAGAATATCCACATAAGGATCGTCCGGGTTCGGCCCGAAGCACAACCACAGCCCGTCGGGGATGGTGCGCATGTTCCGGCTGCCGGGCAGCTTCAGATAGGGCTGGGAGGTGATGTCCGCGCCCGGCCGCCCGCGCAGCCAGCGGCCCGGAAATGGTGCGCCGGGTGGGTGCTGTGGCCAGGATTGCAGCCGGGTACGCACGAGGTTGTCGAATGGCTTGGGGCCGAAGGGGCGAGAGATGGCATTCATGGGTTGAGTTCTCACAATAATTTGCAACTCAGAGTTTTATTATTCGTTAATTTTCGGAATTGAATCAAGGGGACATTGCGCTAAGTTTGCGCAATTTTCCCGCACAAGTTGTATTTGGAATCAAACCGAATCAATTGAATCAAGCCAGAGTCAGGCCGCATCGCGGCTTCGCTTGTCGCGAAGAAGACGCGTTGTTGCGCCCCTCCCGCAGCCTGCCGCATCGTTTCTGTTCTGGAGGGAATTCGTTCCGGATCAGGTCCGGGTGGCCCGTTGCAGGCCCATCGGCACCATCGTGCCGGGATTGGGGGGTGCCGCCACCCCCCAATGCTTGCTCAGCCGCGTGCGCCGAGCTTCACGTAGTCGCGCTGGGCGGACCCCGTATAGACCTGCCGCGGGCGCCCGATGCGCTGCGTCGGGTCTTCCATCATCTCTTTCCACTGGCTCACCCACCCGACGGTGCGCGCCACGGCGAAAATCACGGTGAACATGCTGGTCGGGATGCCCATCGCCTTGAGGATGATGCCCGAGTAGAAATCGACGTTCGGGTACAGCTTGCGCGAGATGAAATACTCGTCCGTCAGCGCAATCCGCTCCAGCTCCACGGCAAGTGCGAGCAGCGGCTCATCCTTGACGCCGAGTTCCTGAAGTACCTCGTCGCAGCTTTCCTTCAGGATCTTGGCGCGCGGATCGAAGTTTTTGTACACGCGATGCCCGAAGCCCATGAGCTTCACGTCCGAGTTCTTGTCCTTCACCTTCTCGATGAAGGCGGGGATGTTGTCGACATGGCCGATCTCGGCCAGCATTTTCAGCACTGCCTCATTCGCACCACCATGCGCCGGGCCCCAAAGTGCTGCGATCCCGGCCGCGATGCACGCAAACGGGTTCGCACCGGTCGAACCCGCCAACCGCACCGTCGAGGTCGAGGCGTTCTGCTCATGGTCGGCGTGCAGCACCAGGATGCGGTCCATCGCGCGCGACAGCACCGCGGAGACCTCATAGGGCTCGGCGGGGACGGAATTGAGCATGTGCAGAAAGTTGGCCGCGTAGTTCAGGTCGTTCCGCGGATAGATGAAGGGCTGCCCGAGCGCATATTTGTAGGCCCAGGCCGCGATAGTCGGCACCTTCGCGATCAGGCGGAAGGCCGAGATGCGCCGCACCTCGGGGTCATGGATATCGAGGCTGTCATGGTAGAAGGCGGCCAGCGCGCCGACCACGCCGCACATCACCGCCATGGGGTGCGCATCGCGGCGGAAGCCTTCGAAGAACCGCCGCAGCTGCTCGTGCAGCATGGTGTGGCGCGTCACGCCGGTCTCAAAATCCTTGAATTCCTCGGGCGAGGGCAATTCACCGTGCATCAGCAGGTAGGCGACCTCGACGAAATTGCTGTTCTCGGCCAGCTGGTCGATCGGGTAGCCGCGATAGAGCAGGATGCCCTCGTCGCCGTCGATGTAGGTGATCTTGCTGTCGCAGGCGGCGGTGCCGCCATAGCCGGGGTCGAAGGTGAAGACGCCGAGCTCATTGTACAGCTTGCGGATGTCGGCCACCTGCGGGCCGAGCGTGCCGCTGACCAGTGGCACCGTCAGGCTCTTGTTGGTGCCGTCGAGCGTCATGGTCACGGATTTGAAGACCGGCTGGCTCATGGGTATGTCCTTGGGGCGCGCTGGGGGGTCGGGTCTATGCTGCGCCGCACGATATCGGCACGCGAGCCCGATTGGCAAACCTGAAGCGGCGTTAACCTGCGGCGGCTTCGCTCAGCGCTGCATCCAGGCGGGCGAGGGGTCGGCCCACAAGCCGCGTGAGCCCAACCGCGCCTCCTGTTCCAGCACGCGCAGGCTGGCACCATCGGCCGAGGCAAACCCACCCGCGACGAGGCCGGCATTGAGCTCGACCCCGCCCGCGCTGCACGTGCCCAGGCCGCGGCCGAAGCTGTCGCGCCCGGCGACGCGGCAGACAACGTCGCGCCCACCGATCAGCCGTGCCAGCGCCGCGGCCGCGGCATCGCCGCAGTCAAAGCGTGCGCCGCCGGCATCGCGGCAGCTCTGCCCCCGCCCCGGCGCGTCGAGCTTGGCCAGGCGCAGCACGCGCTCGCCCAGGCGCAGTGTCTCGCCATCGACGATGCGGATCTCGCTGAAGGATGCCGACCATTGCTGTTCGCTCGGGGCGGAACCGAACAGGTTGCTCGGCAGGCCGATCGCAAGGATCAGGGAGGTGAAGCCAGCGATGGCGAAGACCGCAAAGGCGCCACCCAGGCGGCGGGCGGATGGGGCGGGACGGAAGATCCGGCGTCTTGGCAACATAGACTTGCTCCGAATCGGGCAAAACCTTCATTATACCGTCGTACTGAAAGCCGGTATACGTCTCTCGCCCGCGTGATTTTCGGCTACCAGAAGGGTCCGGCAGCGTCAAGCGCGGCCCAGCTTTCCTCGGCCTCCCGACGTAT
>JBKJNV010000312.1:0-3383 GCA_046593435.1 Roseomonas sp. | reverse complement strand
AACGTCGATGGCTGCGACTTCCCCACCCAGAACCTGCCGCTGGGCATCTTTTCTACACCGGGCTCCACGCCGCGCGGCGGCATCGCCATCGGCGACCAGATCCTGGATATCGCGGCTGCGCGTGACGCCGGGCTGCTGACCGGGCCGGCCGCCGCGGCCGCGTCCGGCGAGACGCTCAACCCGCTGATGGCGCTGGGCAATAGCGCCGCCGCCGCGCTCCGCGCACAGGCCCAGGCATTGCTGGCCAAGGGTGCCACCGCCGCCCTGCCCCTGGTGCCGATGGCGGGTGCCACGATGCACCTGCCCGCCGCAATCGGCGCCTTCTCCGATTTCTTCTGCTCCTACGACCACACCCTGAGGGGGGGCCGTGTCTCGCGCCCCGACAACCCGGTGCCCGCGGCGTTCAAATGGCTGCCCATCGCCTACAACTCCCGCGCCTCCTCGGTGCGGCCGAGCGGGGAGGGTGTGATCCGCCCCAACGGCATCCGGGGCGTGAGCGGTGGCGGCGGCGCGTTCGGCCCCTGCACCGCGTTGGATTTCGAGCTGGAATTCGCGGCCTTCATCGGGCCAGGCAACGCGCTGGGCACCCCGATCCCGCTGTCGCGTGCGGGACAACACCTGTTCGGTTTCTGCCTGCTCAATGACTGGTCCGCGCGCGACATTCAGCGCTTCGAGAGCACGCCGCTCGGTCCCTTCCTGTCGAAGGCGCTGCACACCACGATCTCGCCCTGGGTGGTGACGGCGGCTGCGCTGGAACCCTTCCGAGCCGCAGCACCCGCGCGGCATGAAGGCGACCCGCCGCTGCTGCCGCACCTGGATGATGCTGGCGACCGCATGGCCGGCCACTGGGACATCGCGCTCACCTGCGACTACACCCCGCGCGGGGCGGCGCGTGCCGAGCGCATCGTCTCGACGCATCTGCGCAACCTCTACTGGACGCTGGGGCAGATGCTGACGCATCACGCGAGCAATGGCTGCAACCTCCGCCCCGGCGACCTGATCGCGACGGGGACTGTCTCCGGCCCCGAGGATCACGAGCGCGCCTGCATGAACGAGATGACGCTGGGCAAGCAGCCGATCCGCTTTGCCGATGGGACTGAGCGCATGTACCTCGAAGACGGCGACCGCGTGACTTTTTCCGCACGCGCGGAGCGCGACGGTTTCATCTCCATCGGTTTCGGCGAATGCACCGGAGTGGTGCTGCCCGCCCCCGCCAGGCCCAGCGCGTAAAGGAGAGGATCCACACATGGCCCGCCGCTTCATCGACATCTCGGTCGCACTCAAATCCGGCATCGCGTCGGACCCGCCGCGGATGCTGCCGCAGATCGAGTATCACGATCACCACATGACCGCGCCCGCGATGGCGGCCGAATTCGGCATCCCGCTCGATGCGCTGCCCGAGGGCGAATATGCCGCCGTGGAGCGGGTGAACATCTCCACGCACAACGGCACCCATCTGGATGCGCCCTACCACTTTTTCAGCCGCATGAATGAGCGCCTGATCCCCGGCGGAGAACCCTCCTGGAGGATCGACGAGGTGCCGCTGGAATGGTGCTTCCAGCCCGGCGTGAAGCTGGATTTCCGGCACTTCGCGGATGGCTATGTCGCCACGGTCGAGGATGTGCAGGCCGAGCTCGCGCGCATCGGCCACACGCTGTCGCCGCTGGAGATCGTGGTGGTGAACACGCGCGCGGGCAGCCGCTATGGCGAGGATGACTATATCCACACGGGATGCGGCGTGGGTAAGGCCGCGACCCTGTGGCTGCTGGAACAGGGCGTGCGCGTGACGGGGACCGATGGTTGGTCCTGGGACGCGCCCTTCTCGCTCACCAAACAGCGCGTGGCCGAGACCGGCGATGTCGGGCTGATCTGGGAAGGCCACCGGGCGGGGCGCGAGATCGGGTACTGCCACATGGAGAAGCTGTCGAAGCTGGAGACGCTTCCGGCCACGGGCTTCACCATCGCCTGCTTCCCCGTAAAAGTGCATCGCGGCTCGGCCGGGTGGACGCGCGCCGTCGCGATCATCGACGCATGATGCGCGCCCTTGCCCTCGCGTTGCTGCTGGCCGCCACGCCGGCGGCGGCCTTCCCCGACCGGCCGATCACCATGGTCCTGCCCTATGCGCCGGGCAGTGCCGCCGACAGCTATGGCCGTGCGCTGGGGGAGCATTTCCTGCGCGTGCTCGGCCAGCCGGTGGTGGTGGTGAACCGCGACGGCGCCTCGGGCGTGGTGGGGATGCGCTTCACCGCGCAAAGCCCGCCCGATGGCCACACCATCGCGCTCACGCCCATGACGGCGGTGGTGGTGCAGCCGCATCTGGTGCGCAACACCGGCACCGCGCCGGAAAATTTTGCCCCCGTCTGCGGCACCAATGAGAACATTCTGGGCCTGCTGGTGCGCGCCGACAGCCCGATCCGCGACCTCGCGGGGCTGATCGCCGAAGGGCGCCGGCGCCCGCTCAGCTTCGGCAGCCCGGGGCCCAATTCGCTGCCGCAGCTCGGCGTCTGGCGCATCCAGCGCGCCACGGGGGTGGAGTTCACCCACGCCCCCTTCCGCGGCGACCCGCCGCACCTGAACGAGACGGTCGCCGGGCGGCTGGATTTTTCCGCCGCCGTGGTGGCCTCGGCGACCGGGTTGATCGAAGGCGGACGCCTTCGCCTGATCGCGGTCTTCTCCGCCCGCCGCCACCCGGACTACCCCGATGTGCCGACCGCGCGCGAGCAGGGCATCGACGCCGAACAGCTCAGCCAGGTGGGGATTTACGCGCCGCGCGGAACGCCGGAGCCGGTGCTGGCGGCGCTGGAAGCCGCGTGCCGGTCGGGGACCGAGGATGCCGGCTTCCGCCGCGTGGCAGCGACCAGCCGGGTGCCGGTGGCCTTCCTCAGCCGCGCTGATTTCACCGCGATGGTGGCGCGGGAATTTGAGAGCTACCGCACGATCCTGCGCGAACTGGGCGTGGAGCCGGAGTGATCCCTCCGGTCCGCCACGCGGGACGCGAGACCGAAAGGGCGAACGCCGGCAGTCCGGCGAACGCCAAGCGGCCGTCGTGCCGTAGGCCTGCCTTCGGCGCGACGGCCGCGCCCGCCGCTTCAGGGCCCTGGGATCAATCCTTCCCGAGATAGGCGGTGGCGTCGATCTCGACCAGGCAATCGGGCGACCCCAGGCCGGTGACGATGCAGGACACGCGGTGCGGCGGGTCCTCGGCGAAGTTCGCGAAGTACACCTCGTTCATGGCCGCCCAGTAGGCGCGGTCCGTGACGTAGACGGTGCACTTCACCACGTCGCGCATGGTCCCGCCGGCTGCCTCGACCAGCGCGCGGATATTGTCCAGCGTCTGCTGCGTCTGCGCGCGGACATCGCCGATGGCGAACTGGCCTTGCAGG
>JBKJNV010000166.1:0-3175 GCA_046593435.1 Roseomonas sp. | reverse complement strand
GCAATGCAAAGCTGCATGAATGCCATGCCGCTCCCCGGGAGGCGCGTCAGGTCAAGATGGAGCAGTTATGGGCTGATTACGGCGCGCTCGCCTATGTCGCGGCTTTCGCCTGGTCGTTTTTGGTAAGCGAAACCTTCGTCATCTTCGGCGCCGCGATCGGCGCCACCACGGGCCTCGTCAACCCCTGGATCCTGATGGTCACGGTGTGGATCGGCTCCTTCCTCGGCGACCAGCTGTGGTTCTTCCTCGGCCGCCGCTACGGGCCGTATGCGCTGCGCAAGATCCCCGGCGCGGAAAAGCGCGTCGCGGTCGCGATCGGCTTCCTCGCCAAGTATGGCGACGCCTTCGTGCTGTCCTTCCGCTTCATCTACGGCATCCGCAACGTGGCCTCTGCCGCATGCGGGATCTCTGGCATGTCCTTCCCGCGCTTCGCCGTGCTGAACTTCATCGCCGCCGGCCTCTGGGCCAACGCTTTCGTCTGGGACGGTTGGTTCGTGGGCGGCTTTTTCACGCCTGGCCAGATTGCCCATGGCATCGGCGGCATCGGCCTCAGCGTGTTCCTGTTCTTCATCATCCGCTACTTCATCCAGCGTCGGAATCGCAACCGCCTCGCCCGCGCACAGGAAGCCGCGGAGGCCGCGCAGCCGCCCCAGATCCTCCCCGAACGCGAAAAGGTTTAGTCGCCCGCATCTGGACCTGGGCGCCGCCCACCCCTACTCATGCCTCAACGCGCCGCGCCCAGGCTGAAAAACGGGGGCGCCCTGAGGAGGGACACCGCATGTACCAGGACACGATGCTGCACATCGCGGGGCAATGGCGCCCCGCCCGCTCCGGCCGCACCATTGCCGTGCTGAACCCCGCCACCGAGGAGGTGATCGGCCAGGTCGCCCATGCCGGCCGCGACGATCTCGACGAGGCGCTCGACGCCGCCGAGAAGGGTTTTTCGACGTGGCGCAAGGTCTCCGCCTATGACCGCTCCAAGGTCATGCGCAAGGCCCCCGATCTGCTCCGCGAACGCGCCGGCGCCATCGCCCAGTTGATGACGCTGGAACAGGGCAAGCCGCTCGCCGAGGCCAAGGGCGAGGTGCTCGCCGCCACCGACATCATCGACTGGTTCGCCGAGGAAGCCCGCCGCGCCTATGGCCGCGTCATCCCCGCGCGCGGCGAGGGCATCTACCAGCTTGTGGTGAAGGAGCCGGTCGGCCCCGTCGCCGCCTTCACGCCGTGGAACTTCCCGATCAACCAGGTGGTGCGCAAGCTCTCCGCGGCCCTGGCCACCGGCTGCTCCATCATCGTCAAGGCGCCGGAGGAGACGCCCGCCTCGCCGGCTGAGCTCATCCGCTGCTTCCACGATGCCGGGGTGCCGGCCAATGTCATCGGCCTCGTCTACGGCGTCCCCTCCGAGATCAGCGAATACCTCATCCCGCACCCGATCATCCGCAAGGTGACCTTCACGGGCTCCACCCCCGTGGGCAAGCTGCTCGCGGGCATGGCCGGCCAGCACATGAAGCGCGCAACGATGGAATTGGGCGGACATGCGCCGGCCATCGTGTTCGACGATGCCGATCTCGACCACGCCGCCAAGACGCTGGCCTTCGCAAAATTCCGCAATGCCGGCCAGGTCTGCGTCTCGCCCACGCGGTTCCTGGTGCAGGAAGCGCTGTACGCGCCCTTCATCGAACGCTTCACCGCCCACGCCCGCGCCATCAAGGTCGGCGCCGGGATGGATGCGGACACCCACATGGGCCCGCTCGCGCATGACCGCCGCATCCCCGCCGTGGAGACGCTGGTCGCCGATGCCCGCAAGCACGGGGCGGAGGTGCACACCGGCGGCGAGCGCATCGGCAACAAGGGCTATTTCTATGCCCCCACCGTGCTGACCAACGTGCCCAAGACCGCGCGCATCATGAATGAGGAGCCCTTCGGGCCGGTCGCCATCATCTCCTCCTTCCGCGACCTCGATGAGGTGGTCGAGGAGTCGAACCGGCTGCCCTTCGGCCTGGCCAGCTACGCCTTCACGCGCTCGGCCAAGACCGCGAATGCGGTGGCCTCGCGCGTCGAAGCCGGGATGATGACGATCAACCACTTGGGCCTCGCGCTGCCCGAAGTGCCCTTCGGCGGCATGAAGGATAGCGGCTACGGCAGTGAGGGCGGGTCCGAGGCGATCGAGGCTTACCTGAACACGAAATTCGTGAGCCAGGCGGGCCTGTAGGCGCGCCCTACGGGGCACCGTCTTAGGATTATTGTCTTGCCCGCTGGGGTGGCGCCGCGGTACTCTGCCGCGTCGCCGCCACTGCCACTCCCGCAGGCGGCGCAGGCCACGCCGAAAGTAAAATTTCCTTACTTTTTCGCGTATTCCGCTGCGATTTCAACCACTTGCCCCGCCCACTGCTAGTAAGAATTCCTTACTTTCGGGCAAACACCCGCTCCACCGAGAACCAGTTCTGGCCCGAGGCGCGGCGGTAGGACTGCCGGTCCATCATCTCGCGCACCAAGAACATCCCCAAGCCCCCCAGCGCGCGCATCTCCAGCGGTTCATCCATCTCCGGCGGGTCGCCTGCGGTGGGGTCGAAGGGTGCGCCGTCATCGATGGTGGTCAAGCCATGCGGGCAGCGCCACCGAGGCGGCGACAAGCAGGGTCGCAATCGCGAACAGCCGCAGGATACGGGCGCGGAGCGACCTCGCCATCACACGGCCTCCGCCACGCGCAGCAGGCCCATAGGCGGGAAGCTGCCGAGCCGCCGCGACGTTTCCATGCGGATCAGGAAGGACAGGCGCGTCAGCGCCTCGACCGGGATGGTCCCCGGCGCACGCCCTTCGCGCAGTATCTGCGCTGCCTTGAAGGCCGAGAACGGGTACCGTGGCGGCGCTCCTGGCCCTACGCGGACTGAGCTAAGGCGCAGCCGTCAAAGCCCTTCGAAAAGTTCGGTCGACATTTAGCGTTCGGCGAAGCTTGCCGCGATGCCGATCACCAGCCCGCCGGCCGGCGCATCACGCGCCACCTGCACCAGGGCGTGCAGCACCGCACCCGAGGAAATCCCGATCGCCAACCCCTCCTCGCGCGCGCAGCGGCGGGCGGCGGCCAGCGCCTCGCGCTCGGAGACGCGGCTGACGCCGTCGAGCGATTCGAGGTCCAGCACGCCCGGCCGGAACCCGGCACCGATGCCCTGGATGC
>JBKJNV010000623.1:0-4653 GCA_046593435.1 Roseomonas sp. | reverse complement strand
ATGGCGACGGGCAGGAAGCGGCGGGTCTCGTCGAGCGGCATGGCGGGGGGCTCCGATTGCGCCTGGAAGATAACCGAGATTGGCGCAGGAAGGGACCCCGTCCGGGCCGCGCAGCGGACCGCGAGCGCGAATGCGCGACCGCCGGCAGTCCGGCGAAAGGCAAGCCGCCGGAGGCGGCGCCCGCCGCTTGAGGGCGCAAAAAATTATCTCCGCACCTCGCCGCGCCGCAGCATCACCAGAATGTCTTGGGTGGAGGCAAAGCGCGGGAAGGTGCCCGCGGCCAGCGCATCCAGGCTCGGCGTGGGGAAGCTCAGCCGCGCGGCATAGGCCCAGGAGAAGACCAGCACGCGCTGCACGTATTCGCGCGTCTCGTCGAAGGGAATGCTCTCGATATACAGGAACGGGTCATCCCGGTGTCCGGTCGGCGGCTGCCAGCGCATGACATTGCCCGGCCCGGCATTATAGGCGGCCAGAATGCGAATGAGGTCGCCTTCCATCCCCGGCTGCCGTGCCAGCACCAGCAGATAGCGCTGGCCGAGCTCGAGCGAGAGACCTGGCTCGTGCAGGCGGTCGATGGCGTCTCCGGCCAGCGTCGGATCATTGGCCACATAGCTCGCCGTGGTGGGCATCAGCTGCATCAGGCCGCGGGCGCCGGCAGTCGAAATCGCGTCCGGCTGGAAATTCGATTCCTGGCGGGTGAGCGCATAGAGCAGCGCGGGATCGACGCGAAAGCCGCCCTCGGGCGTGAGGCGCGGCATCGGCACCCGGGCGGCGAGGCTGCCGGCCCGCGCCTCCGCCCCTGGCAGCCGGGCGGCGAGTTGGCTGGTCAGATGGGTCATGCCTGCATGGGCGGAGACGGCGTGCAGCGCGCGCAGGAAGGCCGGATTCTGCTCGGCGCGCGGCCAGAGCCGGCGTAGCTCGGCCTCGGCGCGCTCCCGCTGGCCGACCTGGAGGAGAGCCAGCGCTCGCCAGCCGCCGGCGACCGCGGCGACCAGGCTTGCATCCTCGCTCGCGGCGGTGCCCCGGCCATCGCTGAACCCGGGATCGAGGCCAAGCGCGCGACGGGCGATCTGCCCATAGAAGCTGCCAGGCACATTGGCCGCCTGGAGCATCCACGGGACGTAGAGGTCGGGCCGGCGGGTGCGTACGGCGGCGCGTGCGGTCCAGTAGGCGGCCGCCCCCTTCTGCGCCGGCGAGGCTTCCTCGGCGCGCGCGGAGGCTTCGAAATAGGGCAGGGCGACGTCGATGCGACCCAGGGCCCAGGCGGCAAGCCCGGCGGCGAAGGCGGCGCGCCCGGTGGGCTCGCCCGCGGTGGCCGCGGCTGCGGCGATCTCGAAGGCGTCGGCGTCACGCCCGGCGCGGAAGGCGGCGAAGGCCACCGCCGCCTGGCGTTGGGTGACCAGCGCAGGCGTCGCGTTGCGGGCGCGGGCGATTTCGGCGGCGACGGCGCGTGCCTCGCCATTGGCGGCGCGGCGATACTGGGCGCCGTCGATCCCCGCGCCGCGCGGACCGCCGCCGGTACTGGGCAGGGCGTCCTGCTCGGCGGTGGGTGACAGGCCGCGCTCGCCAGGCGCGCGGGGGATGGTGTCGTCGGGGCCGGAGGCGCGCACCAGCATGGCGTGCAGGGCCGGCGCGTCCGGATGGTCGCCATGCCGGCGCAGCCAGGCCTGGAGATCCTCGATGCTCGGACGCTCGGCGCCATCGCGCTGCCAGCGATGGGCGAGCACGTGCCCGGTCAGCCGTCGGTCACCCAGGCGCCCCAGCTCGCGGATGGCGCCATCATCATCGCCCCGCCCCTGGAGTTCGAAGATGCGGCGCAGCCGTGTGGCGGTGCCTTCGGCAAGCGGTTGCGGCAGCCCAGCGACCGGTGGCGCGCCTTCGCGATAGGGAATGATGGTGGTGCCACGCGCGGCGTCGTGTTCCGCGTTGGTCTGGGGGGCCCGTTGCGCCTGGATGGTTCCGGGGGAAACCATCAACAGCGGAAGACCCGTCAAGACCAGCAGGGCCATGCGACGGGCTTCTTGGGCCATGGGGCAGATCATGCGCATGGCCAAGCGGAGCAAACGGCCATCCGCGGGGAAAGTCCAGTCCCGGTTACAGTGCTTCGTCTTGAATTCGATCCGGCCCCGCCTTGCCGGGCGCATCTTCACCTGCGCCTATCGCGGCACGAAGGGCCAGCAGGTCTGACCATGCATCGCGCTTGGCGGCGGGATTGCGCAGCAGATAGGCCGGGTGCCAGGTGGCCAGGGCCGGGATCGGCGGCAGGCCCTCGACCGTGATCTCGCGCCAGCGGCCTCGCACACGTGTGATTCCGTCCTTGCCGCCGAGCAGTGCCTTCGTCGCGGTGCCGCCGAGCAGCAGGATATGGCGGGGGCGGTGCAGCGCGATGTGGCGGCGGATGAAGGGCAGGAACAGCGCGATCTCGGCGTCCGAGGGCGTGCGGTTGCCCGGCGGCCGCCAGGGCAGGATGTTAGTGATGTAGACATTCTCCTGCCGCGACAGGCCGATGGACGCGAGCATCCGGTCGAGCAGCTGCCCCGAGGCGCCGACGAAGGGTTTTCCTTGTCGGTCCTCATCGGCACCCGGCGCCTCGCCGATCAGCAGCAGGCGCGCGGACGGCGTGCCATCGGCGAAGACGAGGTTCGTCGCCGTCTCGCGCAGCGGCGTGTCGAAGGCTTGGATGGCGGCCCGCAGGGCGTCGAGGCTGCCTGCCTCGGCCGCGCGTGTCGCGGAGGCGGGTGCGGCGGTGCTGGCGATGACCAGGCTGGGCGCCGGCCGGGTGAGCCGCGCCGGGGCGGGCGGCGTGGCAGCGATAGCCGCACGCTCGGGCGGGGTGTCGTCGAGCGCCTCGTCCGCGCCCCATTCGGCTTGCAGGCGCAACGCGGCGAGAAGGCTGGCGTGCTCCGCGTCCATGGCCTGTTTATCGGCGCTGCGCCCCCTTGAGGGAAGTGCCCCCGCGCGGCTGGCGCCAAGTCGCAAAAAGAAAAGAAAGGGGCTCGGGGGAATTCTTTCCCCCGCTCTTTCTTCTCACCGGGGTTCCGCGCCCGCCTTGGTGGCCTTACATGCGCTTGAAGCAATCAAGGAAGCATCACCCGCATGAGCGAGTCCGAGCCGCGCGAGGCCATGGAGTTCGACGTCCTGATCGTGGGTGGCGGCCCGGCCGGCCTCGCCGCCGCGATCCGGCTCAAGCAGTTGAGCCCGGAGATGAGCGTCTGCCTGGTCGAGAAGGGCAGCGAGGTCGGCGCGCATATCCTCTCGGGTGCCGTGCTGGAACCCCGCGCCCTGGATGAGCTGCTGCCGGACTGGCGCGACGACCCGCCGGCGCTGGCCACACCCGCCGGCGATGACCGCTTCGTCTACCTCACGGCGACCAAGGCCTGGCGGCTGCCGACGCCGCCGCAGATGCACAACCACGGCAATTACGTGGTCTCGCTCGGCAATGTCGCCCGTTGGTTGGGCGCGAAGGCCGAGGCGGCGGGGGTGGAGATCTACCCAGGCTTCGCGGCCTCCGAAGTGCTGATCGAGGATGGCCAGGTGCGCGGCGTGGTTGCCGGCGTCATGGGCATCGAGAAGGGCGGCGAGAAGGGGCCCAACTACCAGCCGGGGATGGAGCTGCGCGCGAAGTACACGCTGTTCGCCGAGGGCTGCCACGGCAGCCTCACCAAGCAGCTCTCGGCCCGCTTCGGCCTGCGCGAGGGCGCGCAGCCGCAGACCTATGGCCTAGGCATCAAGGAGCTTTGGGAAATCCCGCGCGAGCGGCACACGCCGGGGCTGGTGTGGCACTCGGTTGGCTGGCCGCTGAACAGCGACACCTATGGCGGGTCGTGGCTGTACATGCTGGGCGAGAACCTGGTCTCCATCGGCTTCGTCATCGGGCTCGACTACACGAACCCGAACCTGTCGCCCTTCGATGAATTCCAGCGCTTCAAGCACCACCCGGAGGTGGCGAAGATGCTGGAGGGCGGCAAGCGCGTGGCCTATGGCGCGCGGGCGCTGAACGAGGGCGGGTTGCAGTCCATCCCGACGCTGGTCTTCCCCGGCGGCGCGCTGATTGGCGATGGGGCGGGCTTCCTCAACGTGCCCAAGATCAAGGGCACGCATACCGCGATGAAGTCGGGCATGCTGGCGGCCGAGGCAGTCGTCGCGGAATTGGCCACCGCCGACCCGGGGCCGGTGCTGGACGCCTACCCGGAGGCGCTGCGCAACAGCTGGGTCTGGGACGAGCTGTCGCGCGTGCGGAATATCCGCCCGGGCTTTGCGAAGTTCGGCTTCGTGGGCGGGATGCTGAATGCGGCGCTCGAGACCTATGTGCTGCGTGGCAAGGCGCCGTGGACGCTGGGGCATCATGCCGACCACGCGACGCTGAAGAAGGCCGTGGACGCGACCCCGATCACCTACCCGCGCCCCGATGGCAAGCTGTCCTTCGACCGGCTCTCCTCGGTATTCCTGTCCAACACGAACCATGCGGAAGACCAGCCCGCACACCTGGTGCTGCGCGATCCCTCCAAATGGGAGGGGGTGAACTGGGACACCTACCGCAGCCCGGAAAGCCGCTATTGCCCGGCCGGCGTCTATGAGGCGGTGGGGGCGGCGGCGGGCAATGGCGAAGGGCCGATGAAGCTGGTCATCAACGCGCAGAACTGCGTGCATTGC
>JBKJNV010000592.1:0-7203 GCA_046593435.1 Roseomonas sp. | reverse complement strand
CCCTATGACCGCGTCTCGCCCAACCCCGAAATCGTCGCCGAGCGCGTCGCCGCGCTGACCCGGCTGCTCGAAGCGCCCGGCGGGCCGCGCATCCTGCTCACCACCGTCAATGCTCTGGTGCAGAAGGTTCCCCCCCGCTCCGCCTTCTCGGGGGCGACGATGAATATCCTCCCCGGCGCGCGGGTGCCGCCCGAGGAGCTGGCGCGCTATCTCGAAGCCAACGGCTATGGCCGCACCGGCACGGTGATGGAGCATGGCGAATTCGCCATCCGCGGCGGCATCTTCGATGTCTTCCCGGCCGGCCGCACCGAGCCCGTGCGCATCGACTTCTTCGGCGACGAAGTCGAGAGCCTCCGCCGCTTCGACACCGGCACCCAGCGCAGCGGCGCCAAGGTCGAAAGCCTGATCCTGCGCCCCTCCGGCGAAGTGTTCCTCGATGAGGCGAGCATCGCGAATTTCCGCGCCGCCTACCGCGAGGCCTTCGGCGCCGCGGCGGCGGAAGACCCGCTCTACGTCTCGGTCACGGCAGGCCGCCGCCACCCGGGCATGGAGCATTGGGCCGGCTTCTTCCACGAGGCGATGGAGACGCTGCTGGACTACGTCCCCGGCGCCTCCCTCTCGCTCGACCACCAGGCCGACGAGGTGTTCGCCGCGCGGTTCGAGATGGTCGCCGACCACTACGGCGCACGGCGCAATCCCATGCGCCAGAATGAGGGCGAGGTGCCCTACCGCCCGGCCCCGCCGCAGCTTCTCTACCTCGACCGCGAGGCGTGGCGCGACGCCAGCGACGAACTCCAGACCCTGCGCTTCACGCCCTTCACCGGCGAAGGTGGGGTCGATGCCGGCGGCCGTCCGGGCGTATTGTTCAGCGAGGCGCGCACCGCCGGCGAGAACGTCTTCCACGCCTATGCCGAACACGCCAACGCCCAGATAAAACTGCACCGCCGACCGGTGCTGGCGGCATGGACCCGTGGCTCCCGCGACCGGCTCGGCAATCTGCTGCGCGAGAATGGCGTGGCCTCGGAGCCCGCGGCCGATTGGGCCGCGGTGCAGGCGCTGCCGGCCGGGACCGTCGCACTCGCCATCATGGGTGTGGAACGCGGCTTCACCGCACCAGGGATCACGCTGACCGGCGAGCAGGACCTGCTCGGCGAGCGGATCGCGCGGCCGGTGCGCAAGAAGAAGCGCGCGGACCAGTTCATCGCGGACGCGACCGAGATCGCGCAGGGCGACCTGGTGGTGCACCAGGACCACGGCATCGGCCGCTATGACGGGCTTGAGACGATCTCCGTCGCCGCCGCACCGCATGACTGCCTGCGCCTGATCTATGATGGCGGCGACAAGCTGTTCGTCCCGGTCGAGAATATCGAAGTGCTGTCGCGCTTCGGCACCGAGGTCGCTGGCGTCACGCTCGACAAGCTCGGCGGTGTGGCGTGGCAGAACCGCAAGGCCAAGGCGCGCCAGCGCATCCAGGACATGGCCGGCGCGCTGATCCGCATCGCCGCCGAACGCCAGACGCATGAGGGCGTGTTGATCACGCCGCCCGAAGGCTCCTGGGACGAATTCTGCGCCCGCTTCCCCTTCGCCGAAACCGAGGACCAGTCCCGCGCCATCGCCGATGTGCTGGAGGATTTCGCCTCGGGCCGCCCCATGGACCGGCTCATCTGCGGCGATGTCGGCTTCGGCAAGACCGAGGTCGCATTGCGCGCCGCCTTCGCCGTCGCGATGACCGGTGCGCAGGTGGCCGTCGTGGTGCCCACCACGCTGCTCGCACGCCAGCATCACCGCGTCTTCGGCGCCCGCTTCCAGGGCTTCCCCGTCCGCATCGAACAACTCTCGCGCATGGTCACGGCGAAGGATGCGCAGGCCGTGCGCGACGGGCTCAAGGACGGCTCGGTCAACATCGTCGTGGGCACGCATGCGCTGCTGGCGAAGAGTGTGGAGTTCGCCGATCTGGGGCTCGTTATCGTCGATGAGGAGCAGCATTTCGGCGTCGCCCACAAGGAGAAGCTGAAGCAGCTCAAGGCCGATGTGCACGTCCTGACGCTGACCGCGACACCCATCCCGCGCACGCTGCAACTGGCCCTGACCGGCGTGCGGGAAATGAGCATTATCGCGACACCGCCGGTCGATCGCCTGGCGGTGCGCACCTTCATCATGCCCTGGGATGCCGTGGTGCTGCGCGAGGCGGTGCAGCGCGAACGCTTCCGCGGCGGGCAGATCTTCTGCGTCACCCCGCGCCTGGAAGACATGGCGCGGCTGTCCGAACGCCTGCGCGAGATCGTCCCCGAAGCCCGCATCATCGAGGCGCATGGCCGCCTCGCGCCCACCGAGCTTGAGCGCGTGATGACCGAATTCGGCGACGGCAAGCACGACATTCTGCTCAGCACCAACATCGTCGAATCGGGCCTCGACATGCCGGCGGTGAACACGCTGATCATCCACCGCGCGGATATGTTCGGCCTCGCACAGCTCTATCAGCTGCGCGGCCGCGTCGGGCGCGGCAAGCAGCGCGGTTATGCTTACCTCACCTGGCCTGCCGCCCATAAGCTGTCACCCGGCGCGCAGAAGCGGCTGGAGGTGATGCAGACGCTCGATAATCTCGGCGCCGGCTTTACGCTGGCCTCCCACGACCTCGACATCCGCGGCGCCGGCAACCTGCTCGGCGATGAGCAGAGCGGGCATATCCGCGAGGTGGGAATAGAACTGTATCAACAAATGCTGGAGGAGGCGGTGGCCGACCTTCGCGCCGGGTCGGGCAAGAAGCGGTCCGATCACACCGGCGACTTCACGCCCAATATCGGCCTGGGCCTGCCCGTGCTGATCCCCGAGGAGTATGTCCGCGAATTGCCGGTGCGCCTTGGCCTGTATCGCCGCATCGGCGCGCTGGCGACCGATGGCGAAATCGACGCCATGGGCGCCGAGCTCGCCGACCGCTTCGGCCCGCTGCCGGCCGAGGTGGAAAACCTCCTTCAGGTCGTCGGCATCAAACGCCTGTGCCGCGAAGCGGGCGTGGAGAAGCTCGATGCCGGGCCCAAGGGCGTGGTGGTGACCTTCCGCGGCAACCGCTTCGGCAATCCCGGCGGGCTGATCACCTGGGTGCAGGGGCGGCGCGACGAGATCAAGCTGCGCCCGGACCACAAGCTGGCCCTGCTGCGCGACATGGACCTGCCCCAGCGTGTGAAGGTTGCGCGGGAGCTGATGCTGGGCCTGGTGAAGCTGACGCGGCAAGCGAAGGCGGCGTGACGGTGGCCGGCGCGTAAGCCGGCGCAGCCACGGCGATGCGTCCCTGTGGCTCCAGGCAAAGTCCTTCGCCATATGACAGACAACGCCGACAAGCCGGCTGAGGAACGCCAGGCGATCCAGCATTCGTGAAACCCGGCTCCGCCGCCAACCCCCGCCCAGCGACCAAGGCGAGGGTGGAGCGCAACAGCCAGCACGCGCGCGCCGCCGACTGTCGGCGGCCGCACCGGCAAGCGGCGTGTGCCGCCGAACGGCGGCGCCTTCGGATCGCTCTCACGGCTAAATGAATTCCCGCCTCATAACCGTAAACGTTCGCAATACGCATTAAGTAATACCGTGATCCGGTACAATATCGATGCAGCATCTTTTGAATCGTGAAGGTAAATTTCTGCATCCGACCACCGGTCCAGCACGTAGAGTCGCTGGATCAAGGGGATCCGCAGGAGACTCAGCATGCCTCATGACGGTAACGACCACGCTAGCCTTCACGCACCCACGGCCATGTCGGCAACAACACCTGGAAACGCACACGGTCACCCGAAGCGCGCGGAAGGCTCACGCGACCTTCACGACACCCCTGCCCGCGTCGAGGCTGTCAGCTTTGACACGACCCTGCGCGGCACCGGCCGTGGCGACAACATCACTGCCACCGACATCTTCCGCGCTGATCTCACGACCTTGAACCGGTCTGGCGTCACCGGGCATGTCGAGGCTGCAATGGCAGACGGTGTGCTGACCGTGCGGATCGCGGCAGATGGCCTCGAGCCCAACCAGACGCACGTCGCCCACATCCATGGCCGCGTCGCCGAGGACGGGACAGCGCTCAACTCGCGCGTGCCAAGCGACGCCTTCGACACCGACGGCGACAGCTTCGTCGAACTCGTCGAGGGGCTGCCCGCCTACGGGCCGATCCTGCTCAACCTCAGCTCGCCCCAGGGCGCCGGCCTTGAGGGATTCCCGACTGCGCCCGGCGGCAGGATCCGCTCCGAGGAGAGCTACGACCTCTCGCGCACTGAAGGCTTCGCCGCCGGCTTCGACGCCGCGGACCTGGTGCCTCTCGACCTGCGCGAATTCGTTGTGCACGGCCTGAGCGTGGACGGCTCGGTTGGCGCCGGCACCACGGGCGAAGTGGACGGCACGGCCGGCTACAAGCTGGTGCTTCCCGTGGCGTCCGGCGAGTTCGTGGCGGTCGGATCGAACCTCGCCGGCGGCAACGGGGATGACACCCTGACCGGCGCGCGCGGCGACGACACGCTCGACGGCGGCAAGGGCCAGGACGTGCTGCGTGGCGGCATTGGCGACGACATCCTGAAAGGTGGCGACGGCAACGACCTGCTGCTTGGTGGTGCCGGGTCCGATGTGCTCCAGGGCGGCGCGGGCAAGGATAGCCTGTTCGGCGGCACCGAGGCCGACATCCTTGCCGGCGGCGCGGGCGATGACGTGCTCTACGGCGATGCGGGCCCGACAACGGCGCGCGGCACCGACCTTGCGGCCGACCGTCTCAACGGCGGCGCTGGCGACGATCAGCTCTGGATCGGCGACGGCAACGATGTCGCTTCCGGCGGCACCGGTGCCGATATCTTCGGCTTCCGCTTCGCCAATCCGCTCACGCCACTCGCGGCAGGAACGGGTGCGGCTTTCGCCACGATCACCGACTTCAGCGCGGCATCCGACACGTTGCTGTTCGATGTCGCGGGGCTCGGCACGGATGCTGCCGGCGCGAACTTCGCCGATGGCAGCGGTGGTGTTCCGCGCGGCGCGGCAAGCAGCTTCTTCTCCGGCGCGGCGGCACAGTCGAACGGGGAACGCGTCATGGTGTTGACCGACCAGGGCTTCGCCAGCGGCGCGCTCGCGGTGCAGGCGGCGCAGGGTGAGGGAGCGGGCGATTTCGTCGTCTACTTCAACACCACCGTGAACGCGGCGAGCCTTCTGGTCGTCTCCGCACCCGATGCGGCAACCTCCATCGCGCGCTTCACCGACATCGCTTCTGTCGCCGATCTCCAGGCGACTGGATTCAGCGCGAGTGACTTCATCTTCGCCTGAACGACGTATGACGGGGCAGCGGCACCCACGCCGCTGCCCCTGAGGCGACGTTCTGCTCCGCCGGGCTCGCATGGGAACTGGTGGGTGGGGTGGAATTCGGTACACGCGGCCTCTCCCATTTTCTCGCACGGCGTCGCTGTATCGGGCCCAGATCCGCGAGACGGTGCGCGTTCTTGCATCAGACGCGACGATGGCCACCGTCCTGCGCCTCTGCCACGAAGTTTTGCAGGAGGGCACTCATGCCGCGGCGCAGAGGGCTTCGCGCGTCGCCCACTCAAGGCCGCGCTGGTAGCGGGCCGCAATGCGCCCCTCCTCCAGCGCGAACAGGTGAAGCCAGCCATTGTCGAACAGCGCGCGCACCGCGTCATGCCGGGCGAGAATTTCGGTGATCGCCGCCTGCGGCGCCTCGATCAGCACCGACAGCCTCAGCGGCTCGTGGGCAAGGGCTTCCCCGTCATGCACCGCCTGCCAGGGCAGGCCCGCACGCAGCGTGCCGCCATTGCCCTCGACCACGCCAATGCCACCCACCACGTTGTGGATCAGCTTGTTACCCGACCCGAAGCTGCCCGGCGCTACCGATGAGCCGTAGTATTGCAGGCTGATCCAGCTGGCCACCACCACCGGCGCCGTGATGATCAGCTCCAGCGTCGAGAAGCCCCGGTCCTGGCGCCAATCATAGGAATGCAGGAAGGCTCGCCCGGCGAGATCAACCCCGCGCGTGACCTCGCGCGGGGCGGCGATGAAAGCGGCGCATCCTGCCAGCCCCCATTCCGGCCGCGGCTCGGCCCAGTTGCGGGCGCGGGCGACGAGGTCGTCGGCATGCGCCCCGGGCAGTCGCAGCGCGCGTTCGCCGCGCGTCATCGCGCCCGCTTGCGCCAGGCAGGCGCGCGCCTGGGTGATCTCCGAGGCATGGGCGGGCGCCGGGGTGTCTTCGTACAGCGTCACGGCATCGGTCGTGGTGTCGTGCAGCGCGGCCAGGAACAGCGTATCCGCCGGCAGCGCGATGCCCTGTGCCGGCAGCCCCGCGCGCGTCTCGGGGTCGTTCAGCAGCGCGGCGAGCAGCCGGGCGGAAACCTCGCCGGTGTGGCCGCCGCAGGCGCCGCAATGATAGGCGCTTTCATGCGGGTTGTTGGTGACGCTCGCACCATGGCCGGCCAGCAGGATCAGCCGGGCGTGCCGCTCGGTCAGCGACATGGCGCGCAGCACCGCGGCCGCGGTCGCAGCCTTGGCATCCGCGCTCAGGGCGGGGGCGAGCACCGGGGCCGGCTCCGGCGCGGGCTCCTTGCGGCCCACCCCTACCGCGTCGCAGACCAGCCTATGGAGATAGGCGGGGCCGGCTGCCTCCACGAAGGCGAAGGAGGAGACCGCCGCCTGGCGGAACCGACCCCAGGCCCGGCTGGTGCGGGCGACGATGCGTGCATCCGCCTCCACCGCGGGCGCGGCCCCGCTGCGGGAAGCGAGCCCGGCCGTGAGCAACACCGGCAGGCGCGCCTCCACCACATCGGACCCCAGCGCCCGGTGCGCCACGGTCAGCCCAAAGAAGCCGGCGAAGCCGAGCGTATCGATGCCCGGGTCGAGGCTTTCCAGCGCGCGGCGAAACACCTCGGAGCGCACATCGATGCAGAAGGCCGCCTGCAGGGCCGGCCGCCCTTCGGAAGCCACGGGTGCCAGCAGCTGCGCGGCCAGCCGGCGCTGATGCGCCCGCTCCGCGGCCTCCTGCAAGATGGCGTCGAGCACCTGGTCGCGCGTCGGTGCCAGCGGGGCGGCATGGGCGGCGACGACATCGCGCCAGCGGGCCCCGATTGCCTGCTGGTACTGCGCCAGCAGGGCCTTCTCCCACACCAGCCGGATCGCCAGCAGGTCGGTGATGGTGGCGTCCATGCCGCCGGCGAGCTCGGCCTGCCAGCGCAGCCAGCG
>JBKJNV010000412.1:0-8047 GCA_046593435.1 Roseomonas sp. | reverse complement strand
CCTCAGTCTCGATGTCGCGGTGCTCGACCAGTTCCTCGCCCTTGCCCTCGATGTCGCAGCGCGCATCCCTGGCGCGGCGCCGCCGCGTGCGGAAGCGTTGCTGACCTTGCCCGGCGTGCTCAAGGGCGCCGAGACGGTGGCGGATGAGGCGGCGGAGGCCGAGAAGGCGCGGCGCATCACCGCGGCCTTCATGGAGGCGCTGGACGGTCTGGAGGAATCGCGCCGGTCGGAGGGCGGCAAGCTCGCCGCAATCCTGGGCGGGCTGCTTGATGAGATCGCGGCGCTTTGCGCCGATGCGGGGCGGGAGGCGGCGGCCCAGCCGGCCGCGCAGCAGGCACGCCTGATGCAGCAATTGGCCCAGCTTCTGGAAGGCGAGCGTCGCGTATCCGAGGACCGTCTGGCCGCCGAGGTCGCGTTGCTCGCGGGCAAGTCGGATGTGCGCGAGGAGCTTGACCGCCTGGCCGCGCATCTTGAGCAGGCGCGTGCGCTGCTCGGCGCCGGGGCCGCGGTCGGGCGCAAGCTTGATTTCCTGACGCAGGAATTCGTCCGCGAGGCGAACACGCTGTGCTCGAAATCCGCGACCGTGGCGCTGACGCGCATCGGCCTCGACCTCAAGGCCGCAATCGAGCGGTTGAAGGAGCAGGCCGCCAATGTCGAGTGACACACCGGCCCGGGTATCCCCCCGGAGCGACTCGGTCCGCCCAGGCGAAGCGTCGCGCCGGGGGGTCTGCCTGGTCATCGCAGCACCTTCGGGGGCGGGGAAATCCTCCATCGCCCGCGCTTTGCTCGGGTCTGAGCCGGCGCTGACCCTCTCGGTCAGTGCCACAACCCGGGCCCCGCGCCCGGGCGAGGTCGAGGGCGAGCATTATTTCTTCCGCGACGAGGCCGCCTTCCTGGCCATGGTCGAGCAGGGCGAGATGCTGGAGCACGCCGCGATCTACGGACGCCGGTACGGCACGCCCCGCGGGCCGGTGGAACGCGCGCTGGCCGCGGGGCGCGACGTGCTGTTCGACATCGACTGGCAGGGCCATCGGCAGCTGCGCGCGACGCTGCCGGGGGATGTCGTGGGACTGTTCCTGCTGCCGCCATCACTCGCCGAGCTGGAACGCCGGCTGGCCGCGCGCGGCCAGGACAGCGCGGCCGAGGTGGCGCGGCGCATGGCAGGCGCGCGCGCTGAGATCAGCCATTGGGCCGAATTCGACCATGTGCTGGTGAATGCCGATTTCGATGCCACGCTTGCCGCCGCTCGGGCGGTGCTGCATGCCGCGCGGAGCGCCCCGGCGCGGTGTCCGGGCATAGCGACGCTTGCTGCCGCGCTCATGGGCTGAGTTGTATACCAAGTTTCTCGCAAAGGTTGTAGTTTTTACAATCCTACACTTGATTTCGCGAATGATTTCGGAGAGGTTCTGCCGCGCGAATATTTCGCGAAGGCTCGCCGACATGCTGAACACCTCGAAGCTGCAACTGTGGCGCCTGATCCCACGTACGCTGATCTCGCATCCGGAAGTCTGGGCGTGCAGCCGGATGGATGGCCCGTGCGAGGTGGTGGCGGAGTCCGAACGCAGGGCCAGGTTCCAGGCCGCGGGTGCCTTCTGCCTTCCGGTGGCTCCCGGCGGCGGTCCGGGCGTCTGCCCGTGGCTCGAGGAGGCACATGTGGGGGCCGAACTGGTCCAGCAGTCGGTGCGGTCCGCTCCGGGAATTGTCAGCCCGGCCTGTGGCCACGCCACGGGCATGGCGGCCGCCCCGGAATCAAACTGACCGAGCGAGCAATGCGCGCGCCAGACGGTCGAATTCCGCGACGCTGAGCGTCTCCGCCCGCCGTTCGCCCGCGATACCGGCCGCCTCCAGCAAGGCATCGGCCGAGCCGAGGGCCTTGAGCGACCCGCGCAGCATCTTCCGCCGTTGCCCAAAGGCCGCCGCCGTCACCCGTTCCAGCGAAGCGAACAGTGCGGGCGAGGGCGCCTCGGGCAGCGGGGTCAGGCCGACCACGGCGCTGAACACCTTGGGCGGCGGGGTGAAGGCGCCGGGCGGCAGGCGCATGAGCAGGGCGCAGCGGCAACGCCATTGTGCCAGGACCGATAGCCGGCCGTAACCCTCGGTGTCGGGCGCGGCGGTGATGCGTTCGGCGACCTCCTGCTGGAACATCAGCACAAGGGCTTCGAATGCAGCCGCCTCGCGCATCCAGCGCACCAGCAAAGGCGAGCCGATATTGTAGGGCAGGTTCGCCACTACCACGCGCGGGCCGGGCAGCAGGCTCGCGGTGTCGAGCTTCAGGGCATCGGCCTCGATGACGCGCAGGCGCTGCGGGTGCGCGGCCTGCAATTCGGCCAGGGCCGCGATCGCGCGCCGGTCGATCTCGACCGCGGTCACGCTTGCAGCGGCGGTATCCAGCAGGGCGCGGGTCAGGCCGCCGGGGCCGGGACCGATCTCAAGCACGTGCCGGCCGGCAAGGTCGCCGGGCTGCGCCGCAATCCGGGCGCAGATCGCGGGGTCAAGAAGGAAGTGCTGGCCGAGCGATTTGCGCGCGTCCAGCCCGTGCCGCGCGATGGTTTCGGCGAGAGAAGGCAGCATCACGCGATGTGTCGCCTGTTCCGTCCGTCGATCAACCGCGCTGCTGCGCCGATGTGGCCGCCCGCATTTCGATCTGGGCACGCCGGCGCAGGTCGCGCTGCACCTGGCGGGACAGCAGCTCGGCGCGGTCGCGCACCAGCTGGGCGCGGATCTGCTCGGGCGTGATCTCGGCGAGGTTCCGCGTCTCCCGGCCGCACACCATCAGCACGATGACGCCCTCGGGTGCGATGATGGGCTCGGAGGCGCGGCCGGGTGCGAGGCCCGCCAGCAATTCGCGGAAGGGCGGCGGATTGACCTGCTCCAGGCGGATCGGGCCGGGATCGGCCGGGCGCGGGCTGCCGCGCGCGGCTGCCTCCATGGCATCGCAGCCTCGTGCGCTGGCCTGCAAGGCGCGGGCGCGCTCCACCACCGCGATCTGCTGCGCGGTCGGCGCCTGGGGGTTCAGCGGCGTGGGGAAAGCCATGTAAACCTGACGCAGGCTCAGCAGCGTGGCGTTATCGCGACCGCTCTCCCGCTTTTGGCGGAGGCTAACAATCTGCCAGCCGCCGGGGACACGGATCGCGTTGCTGACTGCACCTGGGGGCATCTGCGTCACCACGCGGGCCACGGCGGGGTCCAGCTGATCCGCCTTCACCCAGCCCAGGTCGCCGCCCTGCAGCGCGGTCTGCGCCTGGCTGAACTGTGTGGCCGCCACGGGGAAGGCCAGGCCACGGCGCAGACGGCCCACCACGTCATCCACGAAGGCCTGCGCTTCGGCGGTCTGTGCCGGGTTGTCGACCGGGATGAAGATCTCGGAAACCTGGTACTCCGGCTCGCCGACGCGGGCGCGCGCCGCGTTCAGCGCCTCGGTCACTTCGGAGGCGGACGGCTCGCCCTGCGGGCCGAGCAGCGCGCGCAGCAGCCGGCCCCAGCCGATCTGCACGCGCAGCTGGTCATACATGACCCGCGGCTCGATCCCGGAGCGGCGAAGGTCTTCCAGAAGGCGGCCGCGCCCCATGCCGTTGCGTTCCTCGATGGCCGAGAGCGCCTCGGCGATCTCCTGGTCCGAGGTCGCGATGCGGCGGCGGTTCACCTCCTGCAGGCGCAGCCGCTCATCGATCAGCAGGCGCAGGATCTGGGCATCGAGCCCCGCGGTGGTGGCATCCTCGGTGCGCAGCCCGGCGCTGAGCGCAAAGAGGCGCCGGCGGCTCTGCACGTCGGATCGCGTGATGATGTCGCCATTGACCACGGCAAGGATGCGGTTGGTGTCGCCCGGCGACGGAGCCGGCGACGGTGGGGCCCCCCGCGGCTGCGCTACGGCGGCGAGCGGTGCCAGCAGGGCAAGGAAGAGTGCGGACAGCCGAAGGATCTGGACCATGGCCGCGTTCTTAGACCGATGGGCGCCCGAAGGGCCAGCCCACCACAGTGCCGTGCAGCATGGCAGCGCCCGTATCCGAGGGGCATAGCAGGCCAAACACGGCTCGCGTCGCTGGCCGCCTATGGCGGTCACCGACGTTTTATCCCGGCCTAGATCGCGCGGAAGCCGAAATCCCCCACCGTCTTGAGCGTGAGGCGGATCAGGAACAGCGTGTTGCCCGGATACAGCGCCCGCGTCGCCGGGTCCTCGGCGAAGCGGCGTACGAAGCGGCCTTCGATGATGAAGCACTCATCCTCATAGGCGGCCGAGGCGGTCGCGAGCACGGCGCGCTGGATGCCGATATCGTAGCGACCCCCCACCGAGGCGCGCCAGTTCGGCCCCAGCCGCTGCGAGATGCTGAGCGAGACTTCCTCGCGCTCGCGCACCGGCGTCAGGTAGGGAATTGCGGTACTGTAGAGGTAGCCGGCGGTGACCGAGCCGGTGCCGGTGCTGACCGCCGCCGAGAGGTCGATCAGCCGCCGTTCCAGGTTCTCGCCATCAAGGCGTGTGCGGCCGAGCACGGTCAGCCAGGGCACCGGCGAGATCCTGAGCCGCGCGACCCAATCGCTCTCGCGGTTCTCCAGGCCGGAGCCGGCATAGAAGGGGCCGCCATCGGCATTGAAGCGCCACGACCGGCCGGCCAGGCCCTCGATCTGCCCGCCATTGGGGAAGTACCAGGCGGCACGCAGCGCCGCATCCACACGGCTACCACCTTCCTGGCGGTCGCGCCCGCCGAAGCGGTTCAACTCGAACAGGGTGGCATCGGTGAACTCGTAGTCGATGCTGTCCTCGTTGGGCACGCGAGACTGCGAACCCGTGACCGGGCCGGTGACGAACTGCACCCGCGGCTCGATCACCTGCGAGCCCCATGCCCCGGCATTGCGGAGCAGCGGCAGGCGCCAGTCGAGCGCGACGCGGATATTCTGCTGCGTGGTGGTGCCGGAGGCACTGACCGTGGTGGCGAAGTTCGGTGCCTGGTTCAACTCGTCGTAGGAATAGGCCGCGAGGTCGCCTTGCGCGCGCAGTGCGAACAGAGATCCGGTGTTGCGCTCGGTGAAGGGCAGCACGTAGCGCAACCGGGTCGAGGCGCGGCGCGCATCCGTGCCCGTTCCGCGGATCACCACGTAGTTGGACGTATCGATGGTCCAGGTGCCGCCAATTCCGTCCTGCGCGACGTAGTCGGCATAGGCGTTCGGCAGCACGAAGGGGATTTGCGAAACATCATCGGTGCTGCGCAGCCCCTGGTAGGCGCGGCCATCGACGCGGGCAAAACCTTCCTGGCCCCAGAATCCCTCGACGAAGGCGGAGCTGGTGAGCACGCGGCGCGGCTCATAGCGCCAGGTGCGCAGATACTGCTCGGAGGTGGCACGGTTCAGGTCGAAGCCGGTGCGCCAGGTCTCGTCGATCGAGAAGCGTCCGCGGGCGAAGATGTGGCCGGCGAAACCTTCCTCCGTGCCATCTTCCTCGCGGATCTGGTATCCGACCGACGCGTTGACGGAGATCTCGCCCGAATTGAAGCGGCGACGATATTCGGCACCCAGGTTGGGCGCCTGGCGCGAGGAGATGATCGGCGCGATCTTCACATCCTCGCTGCCGCTGATCGCCCAGTAATACGGGATCTCGGCGAAGGCGCCGAGGAAGCGCGTTACGCCGAAAGTGGGGCTGAGGAAGCCTGATTGCCGCGGCGCCGAGCCGTCAGGGTGCTGGAAATAGGGCGAATAGAGCAGCGGCACGCCGCCGAATTCCAGCCGCGCGTCGCGGTAGCGGATCTGCCGCGATGCCTGGTCCCAGGTCGCGACCCGGGCGCGGAGCTGCCACAGCGGGGGCGCCAGCGGGTCCCGTTCGCAGCTGTTGCAGGAAGAATAGCTGACGCGGGCGAGGTCGATGATCTCGCCATCGGTGCGCCGCGCGCCGGCTGCCGCCATTCGCCCGTTCTGCGCCAGCAGGGCGCGAAGCCCGTCGATCACGCCATCGCGCATGCGGTTGGACAGCACCGCGGAATCCGCGAAGACCACCTGGCCATCGGCTTCCAGCAACTGGACATTGCCGCGCGCGGTGGCGACGCCGCTGTTGCGGTCATAGGTGAATTCATCGGCGCGCAGGATGCGCTCGCCCTGGAATGCCTCCACCCGGCCCCTGGCGGTGACCAGGGCGCGGTCGCGGTCGTATTCCACCTCGTCGGCGGTGAAGGTGACGGGCGCGTTGCTCGGCGTGGCGGCACCGCCGCGCGAAAGGCCGGGCATGGTCGCGCGCGCGGGGGGCGCCGCCAGCGCGGCGGGTGGGGTTGGCTGCCCTGGAGCGGAGGGGACCAGCTCCACGGGTCGTTGCATATCCGGCACCAGGCCCTGCGCCAAGGCCCCTGTTGCCGCAGACCCCCAAAGCCCCGCGCCCGCAATCGCGGCCGCCATCGCCATACGAACCCGCATTGCCCTGGCTCTCCCTGGCGTCTCAGCCATGCAAGCGATCAACCATCTTCGAGGTGGACGAGCAAGGCCAGTGCCAGCAGCATCCCGGCCGCGGCCGGTGCCCATGCCGCAAGCGTGACCGGCAGGGTGCCGGCCTGGCCGAACTCGCCGGTGATGCGGTCCAGCACGAACAATGCGAATCCGGCGCTGACGCCGCTTGCGATCATCCGGCCGACGCCACCGCGACGGGTGTGGCGCATGGAGAATCCGGCCGCGAGCAGCGCCATGGCCGAGGCGAGAAGCGGCAGGGCCAGCAGGCTTTGCAGGCGCAGCCGATGGCGCACGGCGGAAAACCCGGCCTCCTCCAGCTGGCCGATGAAGGCCGGCAGACTCCAGAAGCCCAGCGTGTCGGGGCTCGCAAAGCTATCCTCGATCCGCGACGCGGTGAGTTCAGTCGGCAGCTCCATGGTGCGGGCCGGCAATGCCGGGCGGTCCGCCGGGAACACGATCGCGCCCTCCAGCTCCCAATGCCCTGGCATCAGCCGGGCGCGTGGCGCCTCGATCCGTTCCAGCGGTCGGTCGGCGGCGGAGATGCGCCAGATGCTGACCATGTTCAGCTCGAGCCCCGCGCCGGGAGCCAGCGCGCCGGCGCGGCGCGGCGCCGGCAGGCCCGAGATGATGGCCACCCCCCCCTCCCCGGCGCCCCGATCGGCCTGGCGCAGCCAGAGCCTGCCACCCGCAATGGCCGTGATGCCGGCGGTGTTGCGCAGATAGGCGGCGTCCAGCCGCTCCGCCCGCGCGAGCAGAATCGACGAAAGCGGGGACAAGGCCACCGTCGCCGCAACCCCCATGGCGAGTGCCACCAGCACCGGCCCGGCGAGAAAGCCCCAGGCCGAGATGCCTGCCGCGCGCGCAACGATGAGCTCGGACGATCGGGTGAGGCGCCAGAAGGCGATGATGCCGCCGATCAGGATCGCGAAGGGCAGGATCTGCAGCGCGACGAAGGGCATCCGCAGCCCGGCGATCTGCGCGACCAGGCCGAAGCCCACATCCGGCCGGGTGGCGGCGCGGCGGAGCAGCTCGATCAGGTCGAACAGAGCGATCAGCCCGGCGAGTGCGACCAGCATGGTCGTGACCGCGACCGCGAAGCGGCGCGCGACATACAGGGACAGGGTCGTGGCGATCATGGGGCAGCCGAGCCGGTCGACGCGGGCAGGCTGCGCCTGCGCACGAATGCCTGCACCTGGTCACTGATCCACAGGGCCGCGAGGATGCCCGGCACCGCGGCATGCACCCAGACCAACGGCACCCAGTCATTGTCGCGGGCGGCGAGCGTGCCGGTGGTCAGGCCCGAGGCCAGCAGCGCCACCGCGACGGCGACGCCGATGGCCAACCTGGCGCCGCCGCCATGCCGGCGGAATTCCCCGGTCAGGGCGACCGCGAGGGCGACCAGTGCGAAGGAGAGCACCGTCAGCGGTGCCGAGAGACGCTGGTGCGCCTCTGCACGGAACCGGCGGAGGTCGCGGTCGCGCAGGCGTTCGGTGGGGTCCGGGTTCAGCAATTCCCCGATGCTGCGTTCGCGGCTGTCACGCGAGCGCACCTCGTCGCTGCGCGTCGCACGCGCGAGATCGACACTATTTTCGGCGAAGCTGAGGACCGAAAGCCGCGCGACGGG
>JBKJNV010000328.1:0-3314 GCA_046593435.1 Roseomonas sp. | reverse complement strand
GCCGACGGTGCCGAGAAGGATGAGATCAAGGGCGTCGCGCAGCATGTCCTGGGCGTGATCCTGCGCCTGCTGCACCCGGTGATGCCCTTCATCACCGAGGAGCTGTGGGACCAGTTTGGCTATGGCGCGCCGGGGTCGCTGATCCGCACCGCCTGGCCGGAGCGGATGGCGGTCCCCGATGCCGAGGCCGCGCGGGCCGAGCTGGGCTGGGTTGTGGCGCTGATCTCCGAGCTGCGCGCGGTGCGCGCCGAGATGAACGTGCCGCCCTCCGTCACCGCGCCGCTGCTGCTGCAAGGTGCCTCGGATGAAACCATGGCGCGGGCCGGGCGCTGGCTGGAGGCGATCCGGCGCCTGGGCCGCGTCAGCGAATTGAGCGCGCTGGACGGACCGGCACCCGCCGGCGTCGCGCAGATCGTGGTGGGGGAGGCGACGGCGATGCTGCCGCTCGCCGGCATCATCGATTTCGCGGCCGAGCGGGCGCGCCTTGCCAAGCAGAGGGCGCAGTTGGAATCCGATGCGGGCAAGGCGGAAGCCAAGCTCGGCAATGCCGACTTCATCGCCCGGGCGAAGGAGGAGGTGGTGGCAGAAAACCGCGAGCGCCTGGCCGCCGCGCGGGCGGAGATCCTGCGCCTGGATGCGGCCCTGGCGCGGCTCGCCGGCTGATGGGCACGCTGCACCTTTTCGCGGCGCTGACGCTGTTCATGATCGCGGTGGTGGTGCTGCGCGGCCAGCTTCCTCGCCATACCCGGCTGACCCCGCGCCAGGCCGAATTCGTCGGTGCCCTGGTCGGCATCGCGCTGGCGCTGCCCTACCTGCTGGTCTTTGGCTGAGGCGCGGCCGGACTTCACGCTCGCCCCTTGCCCTTGGGTGAATCCCTGGCCTAATTCGTTCCATTCGAGAGGAACCGCCACCATGAGCACCTGGGACAAGTCCCGCCTGCCGAGCCGTCACGTGACGATCGGGCCGGAGCGTGCGCCGCACCGCTCCTACTACTACGCCATGGGCATGACGGACGAGGATATCGCCTCTCCGCTGGTCGGTGTCGTCACTTGCTGGAATGAGGCCGCGCCGTGCAACACGGCCCTCTCGCGCCAGGCGCAATCGACCAAGCGGGGCGTGAAGGAAGCGGGTGCCTCGCCGCGCGAATTCACCACCATCACGGTGACCGACGGCATCGCGATGGGCCACCAGGGGATGAAGTCCTCGCTGGTCTCGCGCGACGTGATCGCGGATTCCGTGGAACTCACCATGCGCGGGCATTGCTATGACGGGCTGGTGGGCATCGGGGGCTGCGACAAGTCGCTGCCGGCCCTGATGATGGCGATGGTGCGCCTGAACGTGCCGTCGGTGTTCATGTATGGCGGGTCCATCATGCCCGGCCAGTTCGAGGGCCGCGACGTCACCGTGGTGGACGTGTTCGAAGCGGTGGGCCAGTTCGCGGCCGGCATCATCTCCGAGGAGCGGCTGTGCCAGCTCGAGCGCCATGCCTGCCCGGGCGAGGGTGCCTGCGGCGGCCAATTCACGGCGAACACCATGGCCTGCATCAGCGAGGTGATCGGCCTTGCCTTGCCGAATTCGGCCGGCGCACCGGCGCCGGATCTCAACCGGGACCACTTCGCCTACCTGTCCGGCAAGGCGGTGGTGGAGTTGATCCGCAAGAATTTGCGCCCGCGCGACATCGTCACGATGAAGTCGCTGGAGAATGCCGCCGTCATCGTCGGTGCCACGGGTGGTTCGACCAATGCCGTGCTGCATCTGCCCGCACTCGCGCATGAGGCGGGGTTGCGCTTCACCTTGCAGGATGTGGCCGAGATCATGCGCCGCACGCCGCATATTGCGGACCTCAAGCCCGGCGGGCGCTACGTCGCCTATGACGTGTTCAAGATCGGCGGCGTGCCGGTCATCATCAAGGCGCTGCTGGATGGCGGCTTGCTCAACGGCGATTGCATGACGGTGACCGGCAAGATGCTGGCCGAGAACCACCGCGAGGTGATCTTCCCCAAGGACCAGGATGTGGTCCGCCCCGTCTCCGACCCGATCTCGCCGATCGGGGGTGTGGTGGGCCTCAAGGGCAACCTCGCGCCCGAGGGTGCGATCGTGAAGATCGCGGGGATGACGGAGCTGCGCTTCGAGGGCACGGCGCTGTGCTTCGACAGCGAGGAGGAAGCATTCGCCGCCGTCGATGCGCGCGCCTACAAGCCGGGCGACATCATCGTCATCCGCTACGAAGGCCCTAAGGGTGGGCCGGGCATGCGCGAGATGCTGTCCACCACCTCGGCCATCTATGGGCAGGGGATGGGCGACAAGGTGGCTCTCATCACCGATGGCCGCTTCTCGGGTGCGACGCGCGGCTTCTGCATCGGCCATGTCGGCCCCGAAGCGGCGGTGGGCGGACCCATCGCGCTGCTCAAGAACGGCGACCGCATCATCATCGACGCGGAAAAGGGCACCATCGACATGATGCTGCCCGAGGAAGAGATCGCGGCCCGCCGCGCTGCCTGGACGCCGCGCAAGACCGACTACAATTCCGGTGCGCTGTGGAAGTACGCGCAGACCGTGGGGCCGGCCTACCTGGGTGCGGTGACGCATCCCGGTGGTGCGGCCGAGACGCATATGTACGCGGACATCTGACGCGGCGGGCGCGGCCGGAAACTTGGCCGCGCAAAGAACGTTGTGGGACTGGTCAACATCAAAAGGATCAGTCCCATGCGTCTTCACATCGCCGCGGCCATCGTGGTTGCCGCGGCACCGCTCTCGGGATGCTATGTCGATCGTCGTGCTGACCCGACGCCTGTGGTGATCCAGCGCGAAGCCGCGCCGACGCCGGCACCGGGCACGACCACCTACATCACGCCTGGCCAGCCCTCCTCCACCGTCGTGATCGAGCCGGCGCGTCGTTACTGAGGCGCGGCTTACGCCGCGATTTCAATGGGGCGCGGCCACGCCGCGACGCTACCGAAGCTCGACGATCAGCGGGGTGTGGTCGGAAGGCTGCTCCTCGCTGCGCGGCGCGGTGTCCACATGGCAATCGTGCAGGCGCTCGGCGAGGTCGGGTGAGAGCAGTGCGTGGTCGATCCGCAGGCCCCGATTCTGCTCGAAGGCGGGGCCATAATCCCAATAGGTGTACATCACCTCGGCCGGGTGCAGGGCGCGCAGCGCGTCGGTGAGGCCCAGATGTTCGAGCGCACGCCAGGCGGCGCGTGATTCCCCCCGGCAGAGCGCATCGGTCGGCGGCAGGGTGCCGCGCGCGAGGTCCCGATCGGTCGGGCAGACGTTGAAATCACCCAGGATCGCAAAGGGTGTGAAGGTGTCGA
>JBKJNV010000220.1:0-6145 GCA_046593435.1 Roseomonas sp. | reverse complement strand
CGCACGGCGCGAGACCGACACCTTCGACACCTTCGTGGACAGTTCCTGGTACTACGCGCGCTTCTGCTCGCCCCAGGCGACGCAGCCCGTGCTGCGCGCGGCGGTGGATGCCTGGCTCCCGGTCGACCAGTATATCGGCGGCATCGAGCACGCGATCCTGCACCTGCTCTACAGCCGGTTCTTCAGCCGCGCGATGCGCGAGACCGACCACCTCTCGGTCTCCGAGCCCTTCGCCGGCCTGTTCACCCAGGGCATGGTCACCCATGCCTCGTTCAAGGGCGCCGATGGACGTTGGCTCTATCCGAACGAAGTCCATCAGCGCCCCGACGGCACCACGGTGCACAACGACACCGGCGAAGCGGTGACCGTCGGCCGCGTCGAGGCGATGAGCAAGTCCAAGCGCAACACCGTAGACCCGGGTGTGATCATCGACCGCTACGGGGCGGACACCGCGCGCTGGTACATCCTGTCCGACAACCCGCCCGACCGCGACATGGAGTGGACGGAATCGGGTGTTGCCGGCGCCTACCGCTTCACCCAGCGCCTGTACCGGGTCGCCGAAGCCGTGCAGCCGCGCGCGGCAGAAGCCGGCGAGGAGCGCGCGACAAGGGATCTGCTCCGCGCCACGCACCGCGCCATCGCTGCCGTGACCGAGGCGCTGGAGAGCTTCTCCTTCAACGTCGCGGTGGCGAAACTCTATGAATTCGCCAATGCGATCGAGGGTGCGAAGGACGCATCGGGTGCGGCGCTGGTCGAGGCGGTCTGCACCGCGGCGCGGCTGGTCGCCCCCGCCATGCCGCACCTTGCGGAATCGATGCACGCGCAGCTGCGCCCGGGCGCCGGCCTGGTCGCCGAAATGCCTTGGCCCGAGGCCGATGCTGGCTTGCTGCGCGCCGAGACCCTGACGCTCGCGGTGCAGGTGCTGGGCAAGCTGCGCGCGACCATCGAGGTGCCGGTGGACGCGGATGAGCAAACCGTGTTCCGCTTGGCCGAGGCCGAGGAGAATGTGGTCCGTGCCATCGGCGACAAACCCATCCGCAAGCGCATCCATGTTCCGGGAAGGATCGTCAATCTTGTGGTCTAGGCGGTCCATCCTCGCGGCCGGCGTGGCATTCGCGCTGCCGGGCTGCGGCTTTCGTCCCATCCACGCGACGGGGGCCGGGCCCTCGGCCGATGTCGCGCGCGAACTTTCCGCGGTGCGCGTCGCGCGCGTGCCCGAACGCAACGGGCAGATCCTGCGCCGCGCGCTGGAGGAACGCTTCGCGACCACCGGCACGCAGGCGCGCTACGATCTGCGCGTCGGCGTGGGCTTCGCCGCCGAGATCGAGGGCTATCGGCGCGACGGCACCCCCTCGCGCGTGCGCTACGTCGCCAACGCGCCCTGGTCGCTGTTCACGATGGCGACACCGCCGGTGCTGCTGGGCAGCGGCACCGAGCGCGCGTTTGACGCCTTCAACCTGCCGGAGAACCAGTTCTTCGCGGCCGACAATGCGCGCGAGGCGATGGAACGCCGCCTGGTCGAGCAGGTGGCCGAGGATGTGGCCCGCCGCCTCTCGGTCTTTTTCGCGAACCGCGCCGCGGCCTGATGGCCAAGCTCGACGCGCGGCGCATCGCGGGCTTCCTCACCGCGCCTGGCGAGACGCGCGTAGTGCTGCTGCACGGCGAGGACCAGGGCCTGGTGCGTGAGCGTGGCTCGGCGCTGGTCCAGGTGGTGGCGGAGGGCGACGCCTTCCGCATGGTCGACATCGCGCGCGAAGCGGCGGTGAAGGATGCCGGGTTGCTGGCGGCCGAGGCCTCGACACGCGCGCTGACCGGTGGGCGCCGCATCGTGCGCGTGCGCGATGCGACCGATGGCCTGACCGCGGCGGCCAAGGCCGCCTGCGCCGGGCGCGGCCCGGGGATCGTGCTGTTCGAAGCGGGGGAACTCGCCGGCAACAAGGGCCTTCGCCTCGCGCTCGAGAAGCATGAGGCGGCGGCGGTGATCGCCTGTTACCCAGAAACGGGCGCGGCGCTGGAAGCCGCGATCGCTGCCACGCTCACCGGCCTCGGCACGCGCGCGGAACCCGCGGCCCTTGGCTGGCTCGCCGCCCGGCTGGGCGAGGATCGCATGGTCATGCGGCGCGAGCTGGAGAAGCTCGCGCTCTACGCCGGCCCTGGCGCGCTGATCACCGAGGAGGACGCGGCCGCCTGCATCGCGGGCGGGGCGGCGCTCGACATGGATGAGGCGCTGCTCGCGGCCTCCAGCGGCGATGTCGCGCGGGCGGATGGCGCACTCGACGCGGCCTTCGCGGAGGGGGCGAACGCGGTGCAGCTGGTGCGCGCGACGCTGCGCCACATGCAGCGGCTGCAGGCGGCGGCCGATGCTGTGGCCGCCGGCGCGGCGCCGGGCGATGCGCTGGGCGCGCTTCGCCCGCCGGTTTTCTTCAAGCATCGCGGTGCGATGGAGCGCGCGCTGCGGCTGTGGTCGCCGCAATCCCTGGCCGCGGCGGGTGCTGCGCTGCTGGAGGCGGAGCGGCGCACCAAGACCACCGGCATGCCCGATGTGGCCGTGGCGCGGAACGCCGTGTTGGGCATCGCGCGGATGGCCGCGCGTCGGAGATAGAGCGCGTGGCTGGCCGCGCGTCGGAGATAGGGCGCGCGGCTGGCCGCGCGTCGGAGATAGATTCACGCCACCAGGATCACCGCCACCAACCCGATCGCAAGCGCCGGCAGCAGCCTCTCGCGCAGCAGGAAGAAGGCGGCCACACCCACCGCCAACCCGACCAGCCGCGCATGCAGCGGCAGCGCCGCCAGTGCCCCGCTGGGTGCCACCACGGCGAGAGCCACGAAGGCTGCCAGCGTGGCCTGCGCCACGGATGACGCCCACGCGATGAAGGGGTGGTCCGCGCGCAGCCGCCCCGCCAGCAGCACGCCCGCCAGCCGAAGTGCGAGGCAGGCGAGGCCGGTCAGTAGCAGCGCCCAATCAGCCTCGCTCATGCGCGCTTGCGGCCGATGAGAAAGGCCACCGTGCCGCCGATCACCCCCGCCGCCAGCAGCCCCCAGGCCGGCGGCAGCACCAGCGCCAGCGGCGCCGCGGCGGCCCCCGCCAGCAGCGCCCGGCGCGGCCCCGGGCGGGTCAGGTCGGCGGACATCAGCAGCGCGAAATACAGTGGGTTGGCGAAGACCAGCGCGGTGCGCAGCGCCGCCGGCATCGCGCCCGCCAGCACGTGCCCGGCCACGGCACAGCCCCCCGCGATCAGGAAGGCGCCCGCGCAGAACCCCGCAAACCAGGGCAGCCGCGCGGCCACCGGCTGTCCTGGCAGCACCCGCATCGCCGCCGCCCAGGTCGTGATGGAGATGAAATGCGCGAGCAGCAGCGGCCGCGTATCGCCCTCGCGCCGGCGCAGCCAGGGGGTGAGCGCGACGGCCATCGGCAGGAAGCGCGCATTGACCGCGACGGCACCCACCACGGTGGCAAAGACGCCGCCGCCCGTGCTGGCCGATTGCAGCACCACCAGCTGCCCCGGCATGCCGTAGATCGCCCAGGCACACGCCAGCGCCCAGCCGGCCGAGAGCCCCGCCTCCCGCACCGCCGCACCGAAGGCGAGGAAGGTCGCCCCCATGGCGATGGCGGGTGCGGAAAGGGCGGCGCGGACGCCCAGCATGGCGGCGGGATGCATCCCCCGATGCTGGCAGGAAAGCGGCCCTTGCCTAGCCCCCAATCATGAACATATATAGAACAACAGGAGGGTTCATGGAGCTGCTGCGCAAACTCGAGATCCTCGCCGATGCCGCGAAATATGATGCCTCCTGCGCGTCTTCCGGCACCGACAAACGGGACAGCCGCAAGGGTGGCCTGGGCAGCACCGAGGGCTCGGGCATCTGCCACGCCTATGCCCCCGATGGGCGCTGCATTTCGCTGCTGAAAATCCTGCTGACGAATGCCTGCGTCTTCGACTGCGCCTACTGCATCAACCGCGCGAGTTCCAACACGCCGCGCGCGCGATTCACGGTCGAGGAGGTGGTCAACCTCACGCTCGACTTCTACCGGCGCAACTGCATCGAGGGGCTGTTCCTCTCCTCGGGCATCATCCGCGACCCGGACTACACGATGGAGCAGCTCAACCGCGTGGTCCGCAGCTTGCGCGTGGACCACGGGTTCAAGGGCTACATCCACCTGAAAACCATCCCAGATGCGGACCCGGGCCTGCTGGCCGAGGCCGGGCTGCACGCGGACCGGCTCTCGATCAACATCGAACTGCCCCAGGCGGCGAGCCTCACCGCCCTCGCGCCCGAGAAGAATTTTGGCGACATCAAGATCGCGATGGCCGGGCTCCGCACGCGGATCAGCGACGCCAAGGAGGCCAAGCGCAGCGAAGGCCGCGCCCGCGCGCCGCGCTTCGCCCCGGCCGGGCAATCGACGCAGATGATCATCGGCGCGGATGCGTCGGATGATGCGACAGTGCTGGGGACCAGTGTCGGGCTTTACGCGGGGTATGGGATGCGCCGCGTGTACTACTCGGCCTATTCGCCGATCCCGGATGCCTCATCCGCGCTGCCGCCGCGCGCCCCGCCGCTGGTGCGCGAACACCGGCTGTACCAGGCCGATTGGCTGCTGCGCTTCTACGGCTTCGGCCTCAATGAAATCGTGGCGGGCGGGGAGGGCGGCATGCTCGCCCTCGCCATCGACCCCAATCTCGCCTGGGCGTTGAAGCACCGCGCGGATTTTCCCGCCGATGTGAACCGCGCCCCGCGTGAGGTGCTGCTGCGCGTGCCGGGCCTTGGCACCAAGACGGTGGGCCGCATCCTGGCCACACGGCGCCAGCGTGGTCTGCGCGTCGATGACCTGGCACGGATGGGTGTGCGGCTCGCGCAATCGCTGCCCTTCCTGGTCGCGGTGGACCACCGGCCACGCATGCTCGATGGCCTGCATCTGCGCGCGCAACTGGCCCCCCCGGCGCAGCTCGCGCTGTTCTGATGGGCTATGCCGTCACCCTGGCGGGGCCGGTCGATGCGGCCGGGTTCCGCGCCGCCGCGCGGGATGCCTGGCGCGCCGGCATTCCGCCCGGCGCCCTGGTGTTTCAGGTGCCTGGCGACGCGGCGGATTTGTTCGGCGCAGCTCCGCCCCCCGCACCCCCGGAAGACGCGCCCATGCCCGCCGTGCCGCGCGATTTCCTGGCCCTGGCCGAGACGGCGATCCGCCACCGCGACCCCGCGCGCTTCGCGCTGCTCTATGACGTGCTGTGCCGAATTGCGAACGGCGCGCGCGGCCTGCTCGAAGACGCAGCAGACCCCACCCTTGCCCGCCTGCGCGACATGGCCAAGGCGGTGCGGCGGGACGCGCACAAGATGCACGCCTTCGTCCGCTTCCGCGCGGTCGACGGCCACCACCTCGCCTGGTTCGAGCCCGATCACTTCATCGAGGAAGCCGAGGCCGGATTCTTCAGCCGCCGCTTCGCCCAGCTGCGCTGGTCCATCGCGACCCCGCGCCTGAGCCTGCATTGGAATGGCGACCAGCTCAGCATCGGCCCGGCCGGCAGCCGCGACGCGCTGCCACCGCCGGACGCGGGCGAGGCGCTGTGGCGCGCCTATTTCGGCGCCATCTTCAATCCCGCGCGCCTCAAGCCCGCCGCCATGCGGTCCGAGATGCCACAAAAGTACTGGCGCAACCTTCCCGAGGCCCAGGACATTCCCCGCCTGATGGCCGAGGCACCCGCGCGCGTCCGCGCGATGGTCGCCGCCCGCGCCGCCACCCCCAACCCGCGCCCGCAACGCCGGAGGGACCCCATGCCTGAACCCACCGTGGCGCCGGACAGCTTCGCCGAACTCCGCGCCGCGCTGCTCGCCTCGGACCTGCCCGAATGGGCAACGCGGGCCACCCAGCCGGTGATGGGCGAAGGCCCCATGAGCGCGGCACTCATGCTGGTGGGCGAGCAGCCGGGCGATGAGGAGGATATCGCCGGCCGCGCCTTCGTGGGCCCCGCCGGACGCCTGCTGAACGCCGTGCTGGAGGAAGCGGGCGTGCCGCGCGAAGCCCTGTTCGTCACCAATGCGGTCAAGCATTTCAAATACACCCCGCAGGGCCGCCGCCGGCTGCATCAGACGCCCGATGCCGGCGACATCACCCATTACCGCCCCTTCCTGCGCCGGGAGGTTTCGCTGGTCG